>NZ_CAWNHY010000075.1:0-6980 GCF_963874335.1 Vibrio sp. V10_P2A27P122
GATTAACGACCAACAAAGAGAGAGGTGAACATCACCTCTCTTTTTGTTTATGAGCATAGACACATGGTGTTACACATTCTTTAACATCTAAGTGACTATTTTTATTAAAATTTGTACAAGACAAATACGACACAGGGCTTGATTTTTAGCTCATTCAGCCCCATAAATGTACATACAAACATAAACCCTTACGAGGAAGATTATGAACAGCCCAATGTTTACTCGCTCAGCTAGCTTAGAGAGCACACTACAAACCAATAAAGTGTTGAAGAATACTTACTTCTTGCTTTCAATGACTCTTATCACTAGTGCTATTGCTGCGATGGCAACAATGGCAATGCAAATTTCACCATTCATGGCACTCGCTATGCAGTTGGGAGCAATTGGTATCCTGTTCTTCGTGATGCCTAAAGCCATTAATTCCTCTTCTGGTATAGTGTGGACATTTGTGTTCACCACATTAATGGGTGGTGCTCTGGGTCCTATGCTTAATCACTATGCTGCAATCCCGAATGGCTCTAGCATTATTGCTCAGGCACTCGGCCTTACTGGCCTTGTTTTTATGGGCTTATCAGCTTATACCATTACGACTAAAAAAGACTTTTCGTTCATGAGAAGTTTTTTAATGGCAGGCCTAATTATTGTCATCGTTGCAGCAATTATTAATATTTTTGTTGGTTCTACCGTTGGCCAACTTGCGATCAGCAGCATCGCGGCGCTCGTGTTTTCTGGTTTTATCCTATTTGACACAAGCCGTATCGTACGAGGTGAAGAGACAAACTACATTAGTGCTACCATCTCAATGTATCTAAATATTCTGAACTTGTTCACAAGCTTATTGGCTATTTTAGGCATTATGAACGACGACTAATTTACGTCGACATTTTGTCCAAACGAGCCCGCAAGCCACAGCTTGCGGGCTTTTTGCTTTCTAAACAGTTGAGATCACACATTCACTACGCTACCCTAAACGCGGATTTTTAATCGAGTAATAAAGATGTTTGAATACAATGGCAAAACCGTCGAAACTGATGCTCAGGGTTACCTCCTAGACCATACCCAATGGGAAGAAGGAATGATCCAGACACTGGCCAGTCAGGAAGATATCGAGTTAACAGACGCTCATCTAGAAGTCATTTGGTTCGTGCGCCACTTTTATGAAGAGTTTAATACTTCACCCGCAGTGCGTATGTTAGTCAAAGCGATGGAAAAAGCGCATGGTCCGGAAAAAGGCAATAGTAAATATCTGTTCAAACTCTTTAAAAAAGGCCCTGCCAAACAAGCAACTAAACTTGCTGGGTTACCAAAACCTGCCAAATGCTTGTAGTGCGAAACTAAGCTCCAAGCAACTTAACCATACAAAGCACAAAGCGGTGCTACTTTTAAAGTATTTCGAATCCGCTATATTTTTCAGTATAAGAAAGAAGTGATTCACGCGACACCGACATTACTTTCGCCGTTTTGGGGCCTTGTTGAAGCCACTGATAAAACTGCTCCAAATTTTCACTATTCCCAATGGCGATGACTTCAACCTCGCCGTTATGTAAATTTTTGGCATAGCCTGTTAAGCCTAGCGTTAGTCCTTGATGAGCGGTGTGATAACGAAAACCAACCCCTTGGACCCTGCCTGTCACGATAAACTTGTCGCACTGTTGAGCCATTTGGATCCCTCTATCTATGTTTAAATACTCAATCATTTATCTACTAAAATGCGTCGTTCACTATAATGAAAGAAATGACAATGGGTTAATTTGATGTACATCCCATAGACACTCTCTCCAAACAATTTCCTTTATTTACGTATGACGCTCGCTCTTTGTTTGCTTTCCATTACCTTTTCTATGAAAATACGCCCCCATTTTGAATATTCATCGAGTAATGTATGACAGCTGCAATCTATCTAGTCAAAGGCCGTGAAAAATCTTTGCGCCGTAAACATCCATGGGTTTTTTCCCGAGGGATCAGTAAGGTAGAAGGTGAGCCTAGCCTTGGAGAGACCGTCGACGTTTATACTCATGATAATCAGTGGTTAGCAAAAGCAGCCTATTCCCCTACTTCTCAAATTCGAGCTCGCGTTTGGAGCTTTGAGAAGCAGGAGATCAATGTCGATTTTTTTGTGAAACGGCTCGAAGATGCACTGTTAGTTCGCCAGGAGATTATTGAACGAGATGGTATTACAGGCTTTAGGCTGATTGCAGCAGAATCAGATGGGTTGCCCGGTATTACTATCGATAAGTATCAAGATTATCTAGTATGCCAACTGCTTAGCGCAGGGGCTGAATACCATAAAACGAATATTGTTACAGCGCTGACAATCGTTTTCCCAGAGTGCCATGTTTACGAACGTTCAGATGTTGCCGTTCGTAAAAAAGAAGGTTTGGAAGAGCGCATGGGCGTGCTGCATGGCGATGAGCCGCCAAAATCAGTCATTATCGAAGAAAATGGCGTAAAAATTAGCGTCGATATTGTTGGTGGACACAAAACAGGCTTTTACCTAGACCAACGTGACAGCCGCCAGAAATCAATAAAATATGTGAAGGATAAAGATGTCCTTAACTGTTTTTGTTATACCGGAGGCTTCGGTTTGTATGCTCTTAAAGGCGGTGCCAAACGTGTAATTAATGCCGACGTCTCACAACCTGCATTAGATACCGCCAAATACAATGCAGAGATCAATCAATTCGATATCTCCAAAAAACGCGCTGTATTTTTAAATGCCGATGTTTTCAAATTATTGCGAGAATACCGTGATCAAGGAACGCTGTTTGATGTGGTGATTATGGATCCACCTAAGTTCGTATCGAGTAAAAATAACCTGATCTCCGGTGCAAACGGTTATAAAGACATCAATATGTTGGCAATGCAAATTTTAAAACCGGGTGGCACTTTACTCACCTATTCATGCTCTGGCCTTATGGGCACCGATCTCTTCCAAAAAATCATTGCAGATGCGGCGCTCGATGCAGGTCGTAGCGTTAAATTTGTTGAAAGGTTCGAGCAAGCCGCTGACCACTTAACAGATTCAGCCTACCCTGAAGGGTTTTATCTAAAAGGGTTCGCCTGTAAGGTGTTGTAAGCCGTATTTTATAGGCAGCAAGAAAAACCGGAGCTCTAATAAAGCTCCGGTTGTCGTTATTTTAGTCCTTTAAATGGTTTAGATTATCCATCAAGCTACTGGTGATATCCGCAGCTGACGCACCATCAAAGTCCACGGTCAATGTTTGACCCGACTTGACAATCGTTAGGTGCGATTCATGTTCATTTCCTGTAACACGGATAGATACATCGTCCGCAACACCTTGATGATCTACACCACCCAGTCCATCAAGCAATGCTGTGATCTCATCTTTGGTCATGTCTTCAAACAAATCGGAAAAATCTAACGAATCCCCTTCCGAACGATGGAAGTCAGTAACGCGGTCAGTCGCGGTTTCCATCTCAACCCATTTGAATATGTCTGCACCACTATCACCCGTTAAGATATCACTACCAAGGCCGCCAATAAGGGTGTCGTTACCTTCACCACCTCTCAAACCATCGTTGTGAGAACCACCATCAATATAATCATCACCAGTATGACCAAAAAGGATATCAGAGCCAGATTGACCAAATATTCGATCATTGCCACTACCGCTATTAACAACGTCAGCATTACGGCTTGATACATCGTTCGATAATAACAAACCATCATTATCTAACATTGAATCAGTGCCAGAAAGATTACCTGTCATTACGTGATGATTGGCAATCTCAGACGCAGAAAGTTCCAAATCATCATCACTACTGTAACCATGAGATCCCGTCATTCCTGCATAAATGACGTCATTTCCAGAGCCCGTCTCAATATGATCGTTCCCCGATCCACCACTAACAGTTTGGTTTTGAGAGCCATTATTATAACCTTGCCCTACGTGAATATGGTTTTCATTGCCATGAACATCACGTACTGTACCTAACAAATTACCCCCGAAAGCAACATCGAATCTATCTGGGTGCTGTGAGTTTTCACCATTTCTAATAACTATCATGTCATTTAAATCATTGCCTTCAACCGTCAATGGTAAACCTACGGGTACACCATTTTTATCTACAGCGTTGACCGAAATCGTTAAAGTACTATTGGCAGCATCACCATCATTATCTCTCACGGTATAACTAAAAACTTCCTGTGCGTTGAGGGGGATCTTAGAGGCATCCTCAGTCACTTGATAAGTATAGCTACCATCAGCCATCAGAATCAGCTCGCCATACAAACCAATAACCTTAGTGCCAACACCGGTATTAATACTGCTTGATGTTTCTCCATTCACACACCCTATGACCGTCAATGATCCATCGGCACCGTGCAAATCGTTATGCATTACATTACCTAAAGCACTTGGCAAATGGTAACCACTTCCTTCAACAATCTTTGCCACCAAGTCAAACTGGTTGGATGCATTTTCGTCTGTCTTTATCGAGTTGATAACATTACCGTTTTTATCAACAAAACCTAAGACTTCAACTGTATACATCTTACCTTCAAATTCAAAAGTCACAGATTGACTTTCAATAGTAATGATATCCCTTGGATCAGACTGATTATTTGGTGTTTCGTTATGGGCAAAATTCACCGTAATCGTCACAGGCGTTACTCGACCATAAGCATCGGTTACTGAAAACGTTACATCTAGTGTTGCCCCCGTAATCGAGTCATAGATAGGGTAATTATAGTGAGTAAAGGTTCCTAGTTGGACTAGCTCATTGAGAGCTATATTTCCAGCCAGTCCACTATCGTTATCAATAAAACCATACCCTGATTGCCCATACCCTGCACTCGTTCCCCAGCGTACTTGGTCTAAATCAGGGTCAGCATCGCGCGAATCATAAATTGTAATATTTGAACCACCTGCGATATTGCTCCACTTAGCCGAAACACCGTTAAAATTAAATGAATCGGCTAATACATTGATTGAAGCAACATCCGCATTAGCGATAGGAGCATCATCTTCGATAACAATGGTGATTGTACTTGTGCTCGAAATACCACTTGAATTTTGTGCTTCAATGGGAATATCAATCACAAGGTCATCTTCTCCACCATTATTCGTGTGGTCGAATACAGCATGCAACTGACTAGTCACCTTGCCTTGGTTATCTACGGTAATTTCGACCACTTTATTGTCAGCAACCGTTCCAATCAGTCTCTGTTTATCCGAAGATAAGTTCCAGGTAATAGCTACACCATTAGAAGTGTAAGTACCAACCGGGATCCCCATAGAAAGCTCAGAGGTGTTCGCAATATTAAGCTGCCCTTCCGCTGAGGTCTGGTTAGTCGTGTCTTGTGAACCAGTGATAGATGCGTCATCCGCAATCCCGCCTTGTAATCCTTCTTCAGAAACATTGAGCGTCAATTCACCAATAACTGGTGGAGACACAGGCTTGACCGCAAAACCAAGCACAGCACTGTCACCATCGGCATCAGTAACTTTCACTTGGAAATCAATGTCTCCATCACCTAACGGCGATTGTATATTTTGATACTGGTAAAACTCCCATTTTCCCGTTGTCGGTGTAAACTCGAGTTTGAAGACTAAATGCCCTTCTGCATCTTTACCAGTAAGAGTATTTGCCCCTACTAATTCAACAGTAATGTCAGAGCCAGTAACCGTTTTGAGTGTCGCAGACTCATTTAGGCCAACTAATTGCAGTGCCCCTCGACCATCGGCCCCCCATTGCGGTTCAACGACACCAGAACCATAAGCAATTGGCTGCGGCGCATCCGCACCAAGAAACTCGATATTTTTAACGGTAAAGTCACTATTATCTTTATGATTAAACGAGTTACCATTGTCAGTAGCTTTGATAACCATCGTATCAAAACCACCCTGTTGCACAGAAAAGTCTTTAGCGTAATCTCCACGGTTTTCATCAGAGGTAAAACTTTGAGTTGCAATCAACTTCCCATCTCGCCAAAACTCAACAATCCCGCTTTCGCCCTCACCGCCAAACATTTTGCTGAACTCAATTTTCGCACCATAAGCTACCGTGTTAGGATCGAGTTTAATAACCAACTCTTCGGATGCAGAACTGCCATCTGAAAACTTACGAAAATCAACTTCATTAGCAAGGTTATGGTACGGAGAATCCTTACTACTAACGCCGATACCTTCGCTGTCACCATTAATATTTGCACTAACTAACGTGGATGATAAAGCTGAAGAGAATCCATTTGCAGTAATAGTAAATTGACCACCGTCAATCGTGGTCCTATTACCACGGTAACTCGTTAGATCAAACTGGCCAGTTAACACATCAGGGATGTCAGTTGCTGTGGCAGCAACTGGATCCATCACATGGTCGCTAGGTGCATCGTCTTCAATGATGATAGATAGTTTGCTTTCCGTTGTGGCTTGCCCATCTGAAACAAATACGCCGAGATCTAAACTCAGTGTATCTTCTTGGGAGCCATCTGGATGGTCGATAGGGTTGAGTAAAGTGACCGTATAGTTCCACTCGCCCTTGCCACTTGCATTAGGAGCAGTAAGTTCGATTTCAATAACGGATTTAGAATCACTCCCAGATGTAGAACCTATCAGCTTGTGATTTTGAGCATCCCATTCCCAAACGACTTCCATACCTCCCGACGTGATGCCCTCCGGGCCCGAAAGAGTGATCCCTACGGAGTCACTATCTACATCATCAATTGTGATGGTGCCAGATGCCTTAATTGCGTCGCTTGCATCTGAGGATCCAATATCATCTTGAAGTCCACCAGATAAGCCTTCCTCGGAGAGAGGAGCAATGCTTGAGATTGCGATGATCGCCGCGTCGTTGGTGCCCGTGATGGTTACGGTCACGGTGTGCTCGGTGCCGTCCACGCTCTGCACGGTGAAGGTCTCAACCTTGGTTTGACCCGCGCCCAGGTACTCCACTTTGCTGTTGTCGACGTTGTACGTCCACACGCCACCTTCGGTGATGCTCAGACTGCCCAGCGGCGC
>NZ_CAWNHY010000076.1:0-6904 GCF_963874335.1 Vibrio sp. V10_P2A27P122
TGGGAATTCCTTATCCGGTTCCCTTTGTTTTTGCTGGCAACTTCCAAATTTAAACTCGGTTCGTTGCCGCCATTAAATCTCAAGGATTAGATTGCAAAAGATTATCCTGCATGTCAAATATCCTAAAAAATAAACAAAAATAAAGGTAAAAATAATTAAAAACATATAGTTACATGATATTTTCATAAAATTACGGGCGACTTCCAAGCAAAAACATCACACAATCTAAAAACCAACAATCATGAAACATCAGAATTAAACACCAGTAAAATTTAGTTTGGCAAGATTAAATGGATGTTGATGTCATCATTTAACCGAATGGATAGTTTTATATTTCTCACAATGAGAATTAAACATAAGTTCCTGAAGGTTCAGTTTTTTTTGTGAACAAGATCTAGATTTGATCTAAAAGCATACGATTTCGTGAACTGCGTATCCTTTAGTGAACTGTGCTAGACTCGGCACTCTGCTATTTAGGTCTGTGTATGCTTACAACAAAAATCCAAAAATCCATTAGGGATAGTTATCAAAACTTGCAATTTCAGCTCGAAAACTTCATTCCTCGTCGAGGACAAAATTATCTTGTTGCTGAGATTGCAAAAACATTGTGTGGTTCATATCACAAATCCAACCGAATCTTGATTGCTGAAGCGGGTACAGGAATAGGGAAATCACTCTCCTATTTAATGGCGGCGGTTCCTGTTGCAGTGTTGAATAATAGAAAGGTTGTTGTTTCGACAGCCACAGTGGCACTTCAAGAACAGCTGATCAGCAAAGATTTGCCTTTATTTAGACGCATCACTGATCGTCAATTCTCTTTTATCCTTGCCAAAGGACGTCAACGATACTGTTGCACCGAAAAACTCGCGGCTGCGTGTGGGGTAGATGGATCACAAATTGCTCTGTTCGAATCAAAGCCACAAAAAAAAGACGTTGAATTATTCACCACCATGTATGAAAAACTGGCTCAAGGAAAATGGAACGGTGATCGCGACTCGTGGCCAAAAGCGATTAAAGATGAGTTATGGCAACTGATTGTTAGTGATAAGCATAGTTGTAATGGTAGCTTTGCTGGCCACAGAGATTGTCCTTTTCAAAAGGCGCGTTCGGAACTGGATAAAGCCGATGTCATTATTGCCAACCACAGCTTGGTCATGGCGGATGCTGACCTTGGCGGTGGTGTCATTCTGCCTGAGCCCGAAAACACCATTTACATTTTTGATGAAGCACACCACTTACCTCATGTAGCACGTGATCACGCTTCAGCGTCAGCAAGCTTGAAAGGCGCAGCTAGTTGGTTAGAAAAACTCAATCAATCCGTAACCAAGTTTTCAAGCTTAGCCGAAGAAAAACGAGTGGCACGTTTTCGTAACGAACTGCAAGAGACACTGCAACAACTTATCCCAAGCTTGAGCCAACTGACAAAGCAGTTTGTACCCGAACAATTTGAAGAAAAGCGATATCGTTTTGAGCATGGAGAACTGCCACAATGGCTTGAAGAAGAGTCTAAAACCCTGAAGCGGCTCTCTCAAAAAGCCAATCAATCCGTCGCTAAAATTGCGGACTTGATTGCTGAACGAGTTAAAGAAGGCGAACTCGCCGCTCGGTTGGCAGAACCAGCACTGACTGAATTAGGCTTTTATATTCAGCGTTTAGAGAACCTTGCCCAAGTATGGCTGCTGATGGCGGAACCCAAGCGAGAGAAAGGAGCCCCTTTGGCACGTTGGCTTGAAATTCACCCTGAACGTGAAGGTGATTTCATTGTTAACGTTTCACCGCTAGAAATTGGTTGGCAACTTGATCAACAGATCTGGAGCCGCTGCATAGGCGCAATCTTAGTCTCTGCGACGATGCGAGCTCTTAACTCGTTCAGCTACTTTTGCTCGCAAGCAGGGATCAGTGAAAAGGCAGAAGATGGCACACGTTTCCTAGCACTCGCTTCACCGTTTGATTATCAAAATCAGGCCGAGTTACTCATTCCAGCAATGCGTTTTGAACCGCAAGCGAAAGAGTATACTGATTATCTGGTAGAGCGTCTCGCTGAGTTTATTCAGCCAAACAAAGCTAATTTAGTGCTATTTGCTTCTTACTGGCAAATGCGCGAAGTGGCTGAAAAAATATCAACAGATTTTGTTAAACGAGGCTGGGCGCTGCAAGTCCAAGGTGAAATATCACGCACAGAAATTCTAAATAAACATAAAATGCTAGTGCAGTGTGGTAAAACGAGCGTAATGTTTGGCACCAGTAGCTTTTCGGAAGGGCTAGACTTACCAGGAGAACTTTTGGAGAATCTGGTGATCACAAAAATTCCGTTTGCAGTACCAACCTCTCCAGTTGAGCAAGCTCACGCCGAATACATAGAGAAGCGAGGTGGAAACTCTTTTATTCAGATAACCGTTCCTGAAGCCAGCAAAAAGCTGATCCAAGCCGTCGGGAGATTGCTGCGCAAAGAGCGTGATTCTGGTAGAGTCGTGATTCTCGATCGCAGAATCGTTTCAAAACGCTACGGAAAATCATTATTGGACTCGCTTCCTCCATTTAAAAGAACAATAGAATATTAGCTAGGGCTTAACACTACGCCCTTTCATCTCATTACTCAGGGCCGATTTTATTCATGGAATTTGTTGAGCCAACCACTTTGATTGTGTTGGCGCTTGTTGCTTTTATTGCTGGCTTTATCGATGCAGTCGCTGGCGGCGGTGGCATGCTTACTGTACCCGCGTTATTATCAATCGGTCTTCCGCCGCACATCGCACTAGGAACGAATAAGCTAGCGGCAACATTTGCCTCATCAACTGCCGCATTAACCTACTATCAGAAGAAGTTGTTTCAACCAAGCTGCTGGATCAGAGCTTTCATTGCCACCTTGATTGGCGCAACCATAGGTACTTTTGCTGTCGATGCGATCAGCACCGATTGGCTACAAAAAGTGCTGCCGCTCATTATTCTAGCGGCCGCTATCTATACGATATGGCATAAAACACCACATGCACACCAGGATGTCAGCCCGCCTCCCTGCCCTGTACTTCACAAAAAGCAGTATGCGCAAGGCTTGATACTTGGATTTTATGACGGGCTGGCAGGGCCAGGGACTGGCGCATTTTGGACAGTCAGTTCGATGGCGTTATACCGACTCAACATTTTATTGGCCTCTGGCCTTGCTAAAGCGATGAATTTTACCAGTAATGTAACGTCATTGGTTACCTTTGCCATTTTGGGGCATATTGACTGGGTGCTGGGACTGACTATGGGAGTTTGTTTGATGGCTGGAGCTTTTGTTGGCGCACATTCAGCGATTCGTTTCGGCGCTAAATTTATTCGTCCGGTGTTTGTGAGTGTGGTCAGTGTGCTTGCAATCAAGCTGACTTATGATGCGTGGTTTGCAGGCTTATGAACCATTTTTCTCAATTGAAGTCCTTAATTGAAGAGTTGAAACAACAAGCCGCCAGTGTTGACCGAACTCGTGGTGAACACCATCAGGCTCTGTTTGATGAGCGCCTGTTCCACTGTAAAGCGCACTTATTAATCCCTTGTGTTACGGAAGCAAAAGCGACCTTTGACTCCATCGTGCGCGAGCAAGAGAGCCAACGGCTAACCAGTCAACGAGCTCAATATCTAACCGATCGACTGCTTGCACAAATTGCGGCAATCCAACGCGAAATATCGACAGTATCGATCAGAAAAAGTGAGCCCAAGCATCGCAGCTATTATCGCAAACCGATCAACGCGTTATATCAAGAGCTGGCCCAGCACCAAGAATGGGAGCGGAGGCTGATGGATATGGTGAGAGAAAAAGAACTCGGACTCAAGCAAACTTCTGCTGTTAGTCAGCAGCAAGCACAAAAAGCGTTATTAACGGTAGAGCAACGGCTCAAGCGTTGCCAAGAAGCTAAGGCTAAGATCGAAAAACAAATTACGTTCAGGGAGAAAAACCAATAAAATGAATGATCCTACTGTACCGCTAGACGGTGCGTCTGAAGAGATAAAGCTCGCTGTCGATCTCATCTACTTATTAGAAACCAATCAGATTGAACCACACACCGCACTTGAAGCGCTGAAAATCGTACAGCAGGATTTATTGCGTAAACTGGATGATACTGCGAGAGAGTAAGAAGCAAACATCTACTTCTTACTCTTTCCAGCCGTTAGACTTTAAATTGTCCAACCAACTGTTGTTGCTTGGCTGAGAGTTGGCTTATCTGAGCACCAACCGATTCTGATTCACCGACCAGTGTCAATATCTGCGCGCTAAGATCACGAATATTGGATAGGCTGAGGTTGACTTCACCAGAGACGGCTTGCTGTTCTTGGGCCGCTTTTACAATCTGGCTATTCATATCGTTAATTGCTGAGATGGATTCAAACACTATTTCTAATTCAGCAACGGCCTTTTGGACTTGCATCGCAGTTCCATTTGCTAACGCGTTTCCTTGCTGGATCACCTCAACTACGCCCTCAGTACCTTGTTGGACTTTTTCTATCACTTTGCGTATTTCACCCACAGAATTCTGAGTCCGCTGGGCCAAATTACGTACCTCATCGGCGACAACAGCAAACCCTCGCCCTTGATCTCCGGCCCGAGCCGCTTCTATAGCCGCATTTAATGCGAGCAAATTGGTTTGCTGTGAAATTCCCTCAATGACCGTTAAAATTTCGGTAATATTGATATTGTTTTGAGCCAACTCTTCAACAACCGGCACCGCATCACTCATTCGCACCACCAGCTTATGCATCTCAGCTTCAGAGGCACGGATGACATCCTGCCCAGTCAGTGCGGAGTGATTAGCTTGCGAAGCGGCTTGCACCGCAGCCTCGGCATTTTGCACAACGAGACTTGCTGTTTGTGTCATTTCTTCAGAGGCAGTCGCCACCATATCCATCTCTTTAAATTGAGACTCACTACGGCTACGCGTTTGTACGGCAGACTGCCGTGCCTGTTCAGTCGTTTGAGCTACTTGGTTCGCACTTTCTACGATCTGCTGAATGATAGCCTGTAATTTGTCTAAAAACTGGTTAAAGCCGCGTGCCAAATCACCGATTTCATCATGACTACTGATGACAAGCCGCTGAGTTAAATCCCCTTCGCCAGAAGCAATATCTTGTAACCGCTCCACGACCGCTCGAATAGGTTTCACAATTTGGGTTGCAGCTAGCGCAATGATTGCGAGCCCTAAAAAGACTAGCAATGCGCCGACTAATAGCTCCGCTCTAACGCCATTCTCTACCTGTTGAGTAATGATCTGATCCAGTTGATTGGCATCAGCTAGCACACTCGATGTCGGCATTTCAAAAACCACGCCCCAAGTCTGGTTCGCCACCTGAATGGGAGCAAAGACAGACAACCACTGCCGATCTGAATTCCATTGAGAATGGACTTTACCCTCGGCTAGAAGATTGGCAATCTCTTTTGTAGTCAAAACTGAATCAGCCAGTGGCGCACCTAAGGTTAATTCACGCTCATCAGTCGCAATAAGCGTGTTATTTAAGCTGACAATAAAGACCTTACCATTACCGCCAAATAGACTTTGATCTGAACTCAGTGCAATCGCTACCAGTGGGCTAAGTTTTAAATCGATGCCAAAAAAGCCAATCGCAACGCCATCAATCAAAATGGGCACAGAGAGAGAAGAAGTAAGAAACGTTTCATTGTCTTGAATCACAATTTTAGGCGATGAGATACATGCACTAGCGGTTGTTAACGGGCAGGCGAAACGCTCACTGTTTCCTTCATCCTTCAATGCCACTTCGCTTAATACATTTGCCACCACATTTTCACCATTGGAGGACGTTATCCAGTATGCAGCGAATCGACCTATTTCATTTGAACCTACATAGTCAGCATTCTGGTAGTTGTCATCCTCGCTATCGAGCAAATTTGGCTTAAAGACGAGATAAGCCCCCTGGACATTGGGATAATTGACTACCGTCTTGCGAACCATTTCATCTAAAGATGTCCTTAACGCTTCGCTTTCACCAAAATTTTCTTCGGTATTTGATTTGAAAAACAAGGCCGTATCAGCAAGCATTTGAGCCCGATACATGGCTTCACTGAGATATTCAGATACTTCGGTGGCATTGAGCAGCGCCCGAGTTTCTAATAACTGCTGCGATTTATTGATCACAGAATCTGAACTTTGTTGTTTTATTGCTTGTTGGTTATTCACTGCGTTATAAACAGAAAAACCAATGAGAGACAATGACGTAATTAACAGGCAAAGGCCGGCTAAAAGGGTTATTTTCCATTGAACCGAAAGTGTTCGCATACTACATCCTTATGCTGCGCTAATAGGGTTTTCAGACGAAATGGTGACAACTTTAATTAGAGCATATTGACTTGAGAGATCAATCGTAAGTTTACATAAATGTTAATAAAAATATCCTTTCTGACTATTCAAAAAATTTACGTATTACAATTGATTCGCTTTTCGTCTTGTCCTTGCGCCTTGAAATGGTAACATCTTGCGCACAACTCATCTTAAGGATCCCTTATGAAAGTCATCAGTTTTAACATCAACGGTTTGAGAGCTCGCCTTCATCAACTGCAAGCGATTATTGATAAGCATCAACCTGATGTCATTGGACTTCAAGAAATCAAAGTACACGATGACGCTTTTCCTCTTGAGGACGTTGAAGCTATGGGCTACCACGTCTATTTCCATGGTCAAAAAGCGCATTATGGCGTCGCCATGTTGTGCAAGAAGGAACCCATTTCAGTACAGAAAGGCTTTCCTAGCGATAATGAAGATCATCAAAAACGCATGATTATGGCCACTTTTGAAGATGAAAACGGCCAAAAAACAACCATACTCAACGGCTATTTTCCTCAAGGAGAGAATATTTCCCATGAAACAAAATACCCCTATAAGCGTCAGTTTTATAAAGATCTAATGGGTTACTTAAAGAC
>NZ_CAWNHY010000077.1:0-35522 GCF_963874335.1 Vibrio sp. V10_P2A27P122
TATGACCTAGAAACAACCTTTAAATATATGCAAGAACGCGGTACGCAATTAAACAGTGAATTCCGTTATCTGAATAATTTTGGTACAGGTAACATTAAATCTGAATATTTACCTGATGATCAAAAACATCCGGAAAAGGGCAGCCGCTGGGGCTTCCAATACCAACACAGTGGTATTTTCAACCAAGCTTGGAAGTTTGAAATTGACTACTCTCAAGTCAGTGACATTAGCTACTTTAGTGATTTAGACTCAGGTATCGGTAACCGAGAAGATGGTCAGCTTATCCAAGAAGGTAAAGCCACCTACCGGACCCACAATTGGGATTCATCGATACTGGTTCGCGACTTTCAGCTGCTTACAGAAGACAAAACTAGCACCAACCAACCCTATCGCTTGATGCCACAGATTGCGTTTAATTACTATGCGCCCGAATTATTACCGTATTTGAACTTTGATATGGTGAGCCATCTATCGCGTTTTGAAACCGATGCAAGAGGAAAACCTGCAGCCACCCGAGCGCATATTGAACCGGGCTTTACTATCCCTCTCAGTAACACCTGGGGCACTTGGACAACAGAAGCGCGAGTGCTTGGTACTTATTACCAACAAGATCTCAGCGGTGTTAACCTCAATTCGGATAACTATAAAGACCTAAAAGAGAGCGTTTCACGCATCATTCCGGAATTTAGAACTCATGCGGGATTAGTACTGGAAAGAGATACGGTTCTGTTTGATGACTATACGCAGACACTTGAGCCGCAGATTCAGTACCTGTACGTACCGAGAGAAGATCAGCGCAATATCGGGCTGTACGATACAACGCTACTGCAAACCGATTATTATGGTTTATTCCGCAGCCGTAAATACAGTGGTGTCGATTATATTGCCCCGGCAAATCAGATCAGCTACGGTGCCTCTTCACGGTTTTTCGACGATCAGTATAAAGAACGTTTAAATATCTCTTTTGGCCAGATTTTTTACCTCAAAAAAGATCTCAAGAATTCCTCCCCTAATGAGCGAGATAATTCAGCCAACACTTCCAACTATTCGGCTTGGGCCGTCGAAATGGACTTCAACTATGATGATTTACTCTTCTACCATGGCGGGGTTCAGTACGACATTGATAGCAGTACGATGCAGCTCGCCAATAGTACCCTAGAGTATCGGGTTGGCTCTGGCTATATTCAAACCAACTACCGCTATGTAACTTACGATTACATTAAAAACACCGTGGACTTCAATACTAGTGGAATAACCAAAGAGGGTATTTCACAAGCTGGTTTACTGGCTGGGTATCAGATTTCCCAAAAATGGAATGCTAGCGGACAGTACTTCTACGATTTAACCACGGAAAAGAGCCTGGAGTGGCTGGCTAACCTAAGCTACACCTCAGATTGTTGGTATATTGGTTTTACTTATAGTAATCAACTGCGGAAATGGGATGGTGATTTTGTTACTGACCCTAATGCTACGCCACTCTACGAAAATAACTTTAGTTTGAACTTTGGTATTGTCGGTTTTGGCACCACGATTGGTGCAGGTTCCGGAATGACGGGCGTAGACAGCGCTGGAAATTCATTAAGTTATGGTCGTCCATTTTTCCTAAACAACTAATTTATTCGGCCTTTGCTTAAGCGTAAAGGCCCTTGCTCATTTTGATAGGACTACAAATGAAATTGTGGAAACACAC
Source organism: Vibrio sp. V10_P2A27P122 (assembly GCF_963874335.1). Taxonomy (NCBI): domain Bacteria; kingdom Pseudomonadati; phylum Pseudomonadota; class Gammaproteobacteria; order Vibrionales; family Vibrionaceae; genus Vibrio; species Vibrio sp. V10_P2A27P122. Next base: position 1,691 of record NZ_CAWNHY010000077.1, read on the forward strand.
ACTGATTGGATTGATGGCAACATTAAGCCTAAACACCGCATACGCTACTCCTGTTGAGCTCGATCGCGTCGCCGTCATCGTCAATAGTGGCGTTATTTTACAGAGTGACATTGATGGTGCATTAAAAACCTTGACCATTAATGCAAAGAAAAATGGTCAAACGCTACCCGAAGACACAGTGCTGCGTGAGCAAGTGGTTGAAAAATTGATTATTGATACCATTCAGCAACAAGAAGCACAACGCATTGGCGTTCGCATTGACGATAACCGACTCAGTGACGCGATCGCCGACATCGCGAAAAACAATAATCAAACCCTGGAACAGCTTAACGCTTCTGTTACTGCTGAAGGGCTGACTTATGCCGAATTTCGCGAACAAGTACGTAAAGAAATTGCAGCAAGTGAAGCGCGCAATGCTTTAGTTCGTCGCCGGATCAATATATTACCGGACGAAGTGGACAACTTAGCCAATATTCTTGCGCAAGAAACCAATGCAACGGTGCAATATAAAATCAGCCACATCCAACTGCGTGTTGACGACACTCAAGATAAGGCCGCAGTAGAACAGCAAGCCAAAACCTTAGTCGAAAAACTCAACCAAGGAGCAGATTTCAGCACCATGGCTTACACCTATTCAAAAGGTCCGAAAGCGCTGCAAGGTGGTGATTGGGGCTGGATGCGCAAAGAAGAAATGCCGACAATTTTTGCCGACCAAATCAAAATGCAAAACAAAGGCTCTATTATTGGGCCATTTCGCAGTGGCGTCGGTTTCCACATTCTTAAAATTGATGACGTCAAAGGATTAGAAACCGTCGCGGTCACGGAAGTTAATGCACGCCATATTTTAATCAAACCCACGGTCATTTTAAGCGATGACGGCGTACAAAAAGAGCTACATGACTTCATTCGTCGCATTAAGGCAGGTGAAGCGACCTTTGGTGAATTGGCGCAGCAATACAGCCAAGATCCCGGCTCTGCGGCGCAAAATGGCGAATTGGGTTATCAAACACCGGATCTGTACGTGCCGGAGTTTCAACATCAAATCGAAACATTATCGGTTGGGCAAATCAGCGAACCCTTTAAAACCGTTCATGGTTGGCATATTGTCGAAGTGCTTGATCGCCGTGAAGTCGACCGCACCGACTCTGCACTGAAAAACAAAGCTTATCGCATTCTTTTTAATCGAAAATTCAATGAAGAAGCCAGCGCATGGCTACAAGAAATGCGTGCCAGTGCCTTTGTAGAAATTATACAGGACAACCAAGATGACAATTAAACGCATCGTGGTTACCGCTGGCGAGCCCGCGGGTATTGGCCCAGATTTGGTGCTGGCCTTATCAAAAGAAGATTGGGCACATCAACTGGTGGTATGCGCGGACAAAAGCTTGCTTGCAGAGCGCGCTAAAGAGCTCAATATTGACGTTATATTGGAAGACTACTCAGTCACCTCTGCACCAAAACCACAGCAAGCGGGACGGTTAGTAGTGGATCATATTCCCCTCGGCGCACCGGTGATAACGGGGAAACTGAATGAAGCCAATGGACATTATGTATTAAATACATTAGAAAGAGCCGCTTTAGGCTGTATGAATGATGAATTTGATGCTATTGTCACCGGCCCTGTGCACAAGGGGGTGATCAACCGAGCTGGCGTTGCATTTAGCGGCCACACTGAATTCTTTGCTGAAAAATCTAATACTCCACTGGTGGTTATGATGCTCGCAACAGAAGGGTTGAGAGTCGCGCTAGTGACAACACATATTCCACTGGCTTATGTATCAAAGGCAGTAACGGTCGAGCGGTTAGAAAAAATCATCACTATTTTGCATAAAGATTTGGTGGAAAAATTTGCCATTGCTCAACCCAAAATTTATGTGTGTGGTTTAAACCCACACGCGGGAGAAGATGGCTGTCTGGGCCGTGAAGAGATAGAAACCATCACTCCAACACTAGAAAAAATTCGTCAGCAAGATGGCATTAATTTGATTGGCCCACTACCAGCCGACACCATCTTCAATGACAAATACTTGCAAGATGCCGATGCTGTTTTAGGCATGTATCACGACCAAGTCCTACCCGTATTAAAGTACAAAGGCTTTGGTCGTTCAGTAAATATTACTCTTGGTCTACCCTTTATAAGAACATCGGTCGATCATGGCACCGCACTCGAATTGGCAGGGAAAGGGCTTGCGGATACAGGGAGCTTTAGAACAGCACTCGCCTACGCGATTGACTTGGTAGAAAAGAAACCTAATTAATTTCGAGAAAACTATGAGAAATGATGTCCACTTAGGGCACAAAGCGCGTAAACGTTTTGGTCAAAACTTCCTAAACGATCCATACATTATTGATGGCATCGTCTCTGCGATTAACCCTCGTCCGGGACAAAATTTGGTTGAGATCGGCCCCGGTCTTGGAGCGATAACTGAGCCAGTCGGCCGCGAAGTGGATAAATTCACTGTTATTGAGCTAGACCGTGACTTAGCTGAGCGCCTGCGCAACCACCCAGAATTATCGAGTAAATTGACGATTCACGAAGGCGATGCGATGCGCTTTGACTTCACGCAGTTGGTGAAGCCGAATAATAAACTGCGCATTTTCGGCAACTTGCCATACAACATTTCAACGCCATTAATGTTCCACTTATTTGAATTTCATAAAGATATTCAAGATATGCACTTCATGCTGCAAAAAGAAGTGGTCAATCGTTTAGCTGCCGGTCCCGGCAGTAAAGCTTACGGGCGCTTAACGGTTATGACGCAGTATTTCTGCAAAGTGGTTCCTGTGCTGGAAGTTCCGCCAACGGCCTTTGTACCGCCACCGAAAGTTGATTCAGCCGTGGTGCGCTTGGTGCCTTATGAAGTACTGCCGCATCCAACGACAAACATGAAGTGGTTAGAGCGTGTCTGCCGAGATGGTTTTAACCAACGTCGTAAAACCGTACGCAACTGCTACAAAGGTTTGATTGAGGTGGAAACGCTAGAAGAACTTGGGGTCAACCCTGGCATGCGCCCGGAAAACCTAACACTTGAACAGTTTGTTGCTATGGCAAACTGGTTAGACGCTCATCACGCCTAATAACGATTGAGCGATAAACGGCCAATGTCTATCGCTCATCTATAAAAACAAGGAGTTAACATGGATATCTCTGAACCTTGTATCAAAATCCAAGTCCATACCCAGTATCTCCCCGAGCAGTCCAATCCCGATTTACACCGCTATATCTTTGCCTATGTGATCACCATCCGTAATCTCAGCAACCAGCAAGTACAGCTGATGAGCCGCCGTTGGCTAATTACCGATGCGAATGGCAAACAGATGTCTGTGGAAGGTGATGGCGTGGTCGGGGAACAACCGATTATCTTGCCCAATGATGAGTACCGCTATAACAGTGGTACGGCGTTGGAAACGCCAGTCGGTGTGATGCAAGGTCATTACATTATGTTAGATGAAGCGGACGCTGAATTTATTGTTGAAATTGAGCCTTTTCGTCTCGCTATTCCTAATGTTTTAAATTAAAAGAGGTAGCCGTGGCGAACTATATTGTCGGCGACATTCAAGGCTGTTTTGATGAACTACAGTGTTTATTGGCTCAAGTGCAATTCCAACCACAACAAGACACACTGTGGGTAGCTGGCGACTTAGTTGCAAGAGGCCCTAAATCTCTAGAAACGCTACGTTTTATCAAACAATTGGGTAGTTCGGCGCGTATCGTTCTAGGCAATCACGATCTTCACCTACTGGCCGTCTCGCTGGGCATCCACCCATGTAAACCTCGTGATAAAACCTTACCCATATTACAAGCGAACGATGCAACAGAGCTGCTCACTTGGTTGCGCCATCAACCGCTCCTCGCTGAACATGCTGACTTTGTTATGTGCCATGCGGGGATTTCTCCTCTGTGGGATCTTGAAACTGCACGTCAAGCAGCAAAAGAAGTCGAAAGTATTTTGCAAAGTGATCGTTGGCGTTGGCTTATCGAGCAGATGTACAGCAACACACCTGATATGTGGAGCTCGAAGCTAGAAGGGATTGACCGCTATCGCTATACCATCAATGCCTATACTCGGATGCGTTTTTGCTTTGCTGATGGGCGTCTTGATATGGCGTGCAAACTTCCCCCTCAAGAAATAAAAGATGAAGAATTGTTACCGTGGTTTGCCCTACCCAAACGCCTTAAACTCGATAAAACAGTCCTCTTTGGCCACTGGGCTGCATTAGAAGGTTACCGCAGCGACGAAGTGATAGGGCTTGATACTGGCTGTGTGTGGGGAGGATGTTTGACCATGCTACGCTGGGAAGATAAACACTACTTCACTCAACCAGCGTTAACCCATAAAGGCTAACGAATAAAAAGATCCGGATCGTTGCTTAATATCGATCCGAAATCCTCTATTGCTTATCAAAAACCACAAACTGCATGTTGTGAGCATTTTTGTCATCCGCTTGATACATTTCACGATGAACTTCTTGCCACTCACTCCCCCACTCGGGAAATTGTGTATCTCCCTCAATATTTAAGTCAATAAAGGTGAGGTATAGTTTATTGGCCTGTGGCATACAGGCTTGATAGATAGAGCCGCCACCAATGATCATCACTTCATCCACATGACCCGCAACCTCAATGGCTTCTTCAATCGAAGAGACAATACTCACCCCTTCAATTGCCAATGAAGCATCACGACTGATCACGATATTATGGCGACCAGGTAACGGGCGACCAATAGACTCATAAGTTTTTCGCCCCATGATCACTGGTTTGCCCAACGTACAGCGTTTAAACCATGCAAAATCTGCCGGTAAATGCCATGGCATTTGATTGTCTTTACCAATAATCCGGTTGTCTGCCATCGCGGCAATCATGCTGATGATCATAAATAAGATCCTAAAGTGTCATCACGAAAAATAGCCCATGCCCTTACACTATGGGTTTGCGCCGATAGAATAACAAACCCGGCACCGCAAGGCCAACCGCTAAGCCCGCGATAATAAACATCGCTTTTAAAAAATTATCCATCAGTATCGCCAGCAGCTCTGGCGTAAAACCAAGATGGTTAATTTCAACCATTGCAATCATCGCTTTAAAGGCAAAAACCCCGGGAACCATTGGGATCAAAGCCGCTACCGTAAACACTTTAGGGTGAGCTAAAAATTTACGCGACCAACGCACGCCAATCATTCCAACGATAGTTGCAGCAAAAAAAGTCGCCCACTCAATGGGAATTCCAAATTGCATCATTAAGTAACGTGAGCCATGACCAATCGCACCACCTAACGCACAATATTTTAGGGCTGGTACAGGAACATTAAACACCAAAGCAAAACCAACGGCTGGGATTGCAGCAAAAAACATATCATTGGCTAAACCGAGTAATAAATTCATCCAATCCATCGCTACCACCCCCATACACCCGTCACGCTCATCGCCGCAACGATGCCCAAACTCGTTGCCAACGTAAGCAAACTTGCCATCACAAAACGGGCAATACCCATATTGATATAACCTTTAAGCATATCCGCGACCGCATTAATTAAAGGAAAACCGGGGACTAACATCAGTACAGAAGAAGCCATCACAATGGTTGGTTTATTGCCTAGCTGGTAGATGATAGCTTGCGCTGAAATGATCGAAGTGACAAATGAGGTCACCGTAAAGTTGACGAGCGGATTAAATTGGCGATGCCCAATCTCTTGGCGCACAATCATACCCGCCGCAGAAGCAATGAACGTCATCGTAAACACCGTCCAATCTCCGCCAGCTAAACGAGCAAATGCAGCACAAGAAAGACCAATCATCACCACAACTAACCAACGGTTGTAGCGTTCAGGGCTGATCTGATTAAGTTTTTTCTGCGCAAGGGAATAATCTAAAATCCCTTTTTCCATCATGATGCAGATGCGCTGGACTTGCGTCACTACCCGCATATTGATCCCACGATCAGGACAACGGCGCGCAGTCGTAATGCAATGGCCATCATAAACCGTGGTTAGCACAAGTGAACTCGCCGAGAGCGATACTTCCACTTCACTCATGCCACACGCCGCTCCCATGCGACGCATAATATCGCCCACCAGTGTACTTTCCGCACCATGAGCCAACAACATTTGCCCAGCCTGGGCGATCAATCGAGAAACAAGCCTCTGTTTGGATGTCATGATTCCTTTCCGAACGTCCTAAAAGCCCAATAGTGTGCCCGAAATTGGGTGCTTTAAATATGATTTAGCTATAAAAAAGCCGCAATAATTATTGCGGCTCAATCCATTCAGGAAAATTAATCACGAACATAGATAACGTGACCGTCATCTTCTTCGTCGTCCCAATCATCCCAGTCATCACCATCTTCAGTGATCACATTTTGGCTGTTCATCTCATCTTTATGGTAATCATCCCACATGAAATCGACTTTCTGAGCTTCACTGAGCTCTTCCTGCTCACGAGGTAACGTTTCCATATAGTCAGCCAACTCACGGCACAAATCCGCCGTACCTTGTTGGTTTACTGCCGAAATTTTGAAGTATCGCCCTTCCCAAGCTAGCGCATCTAAGATCTCTTGGATCTTTTCATCGGCTTCTTCTTCAAGCATCAGATCAACTTTGTTGAACACCAACCAACAAGGTTTTTGTGACACTTTTTCACTGTATTGCTCTAGCTCATCAAAGATGGTCAGCGCATTTTGCGCAGGATCACTTTGATCAACAGGAAGGATGTCTATCATATGCAGCAACACTCGGCAACGTTCTAAGTGCTTTAAGAAGCGAATACCTAAACCAGCACCATCGGCCGCGCCTTCAATCAAGCCCGGAATATCAGCGATCACGAAACTTTTCTCAGGAACCACACTCACGACACCCAAACTTGGGATCAGCGTAGTGAAGGGGTAATCAGCGACTTTTGGCTTCGCTGCTGAAACAGAACGAATAAAGGTTGATTTACCCGCATTCGGCAAGCCAAGCATACCCACGTCAGCTAAGAGTAAAAGCTCAAGGCGTAATTCGCGCACCTCACCTTTTTTACCCATGGTTTTTTGGCGTGGTGCACGGTTAACGGATGACTTAAAGCGAGCATTACCTAAACCATGCCAGCCACCTTTAGCGACCATCACTTTTTTGCCATGCTCTGCAACTTCACCCACAACTTCATTGGTGTGAATGTCAACCGCTCGAGTCCCAACAGGCACCTTCAAAGTAATGTCTTTACCGCGCTTACCTGTACAGTTAGCACCGCCACCATTTTGGCCGCGCTCAGCAGCGTAAAAGCGTTGGAATCGGTAATCAACCAAGGTATTTAAGTTTTCATCGGCTTGGATATAAACGTCGCCGCCATCGCCGCCATCGCCGCCATCAGGGCCGCCTTTCGTCACGAATTTTTCACGCCAAAAGCTCACGACACCGTTACCGCCATCACCCGCTTCGACTTTAATTATCGCTTCATCAACGAATTTCATTTGTTACTCCACGCTCTTTGCGTTGCGATATCATTGTCACACAATGATATAAATTCTAGCAGATACACATTCAGGATCGACCGTGATCATCCTTCGTTTTATCCACAATTGGAACACATAAGGAGAAACTCTAGTGATTAGAGTGTCTTCTTTTCTGTTCGGCTGATAAATAAAAAACCCCACCGTAACGGCAGGGCTTTTGAGTTCAGTTAGGTATAAATTTATTCAGCGTCGATGCTAACAAATTTACGGTTTTTAGGACCTTTAACTTCAAATTTCACTTTACCTTCAGTAAGAGCGAAAAGAGTATGGTCTTTACCGATACCAACGTTAGTGCCTGCGTGGAACTTAGTACCACGTTGACGAACGATGATGTTACCTGCAAGAACAGATTCACCACCGAAACGCTTAACACCAAGACGTTTGCTTTCTGAATCGCGGCCGTTACGAGTAGAACCGCCAGCTTTTTTGTGTGCCATTGTTAAACTCTCCTAAATTACTTAAGCGTTGATGCCAGTGATTTTCACTTCAGTGAACCACTGACGGTGGCCTTGTTGTTTACGAGAGTGTTTACGACGACGGAACTTAACGATTTTAACTTTATCGCCACGACCGTGTTGTACTACTTCAGCAGTAATTTTACCGCCTTCAACAAGAGGTGCCCCAACAGTGATTTGCTCACCGTTAGCAACTAGTAGAACTTTATCAAATTCAACAGTTGCACCAGTTTCAACGTCTAATTTCTCTAAACGAAGAGTTTGACCTTCGCTTACACGGTGTTGTTTACCACCAGATTGGAAAACAGCGTACATATTTTACTCCGCTCTTTCCGCACAGCCGTATGCTTTTTATTTGAGCAATTTGGGTGTGCGCTAAACTAATCATCAATAGGGCGCAGATTCTACGCGAATGAGTACCCCAAGACAAGCCATATTTTGAAAAAATTGGCGAAAAGCTAATCGCCAATGAAAAGTGGCGCAATCATGCCTTTAAGCCTTGTATTAATCAACGTTTTTTAGTGTATTATTCGAGAATTATAGAAGAACACAACACCTTATAGGTTCTAACTTCAGCCGGATTAACCATGGATTTTAAAGCTATCCAAACGCTTACTGCCGATGACATGGCAAAAGTGAATGAAACGATTCAAGCTCAGCTCAACTCTGATGTATCTTTAATCAATCAATTAGGATTCTACATCGTCAGCGGAGGTGGGAAACGTCTGCGTCCTTTGCTGGCTATTTTGTCGGCTCGAGCCCTTGGTTATCAAGGTGAAGCGCACACGACTGCCGCTGCATTTATTGAATTCCTCCACACGGCAACCTTGCTGCATGACGACGTTGTCGATGAATCGGATATGCGCCGTGGCAAGGCAACAGCGAACGCGGCATTTGGCAATGCAGCGAGCGTGTTAGTGGGGGATTTCATCTACACGCGTTCCTTCCAAATGATGACTACACTAGGATCGTTAAGGATCCTTGAGCTGATGAGCGATGCGGTGAACGTTATCGCTGAAGGCGAAGTGCAACAATTGATGAACTGTAATGACCCAAACACTACCGAGGAAAATTACCTACAGGTGATCTACTCGAAAACGGCGCGTTTGTTTGAAGCAGCGACCCAGATTGGTGCGATATTAAGTAATGCTTCTCCTGAAATTGAAACGGCATTACAGAACTATGGTAAGTACCTTGGCACGGCTTTCCAGCTCATTGATGACGTGATGGATTACACCTCTGATGGCAGTGAAATGGGCAAAAATGTGGGCGATGATTTAGCGGAAGGCAAACCAACACTTCCTCTATTGTACGCAATGCAGCATGGTACACACGAACAAAAAGAGATGATCCGTGAGGCCATCGAAAAAGCCAATGGCATGGAACAGCTTGATGCGATTCTAGCGGCAATGAAACAAACAGGCTCGCTTGAATACACAACCAACAAAGCGCTCGAAGAAGCCGATAAAGCGATCAATGAGCTGTCTATCCTGCCAGAAAGTGAATATAAACAAGCACTGATAGCTCTAGCTCATATGGCTGTGAATAGGACAAAGTAGAACAGCAGCTAGCTTTGACGAAGAATCGCTCTTTGCCTAAAAATGCACCGCTACAAAAAGAGCCTCAATTGAGGCTCTTTTTGATTCTAAGCGTTATTTAAAACCCGCCTTGCCAAATCATGCCAAATGCAAAAACAGCCACGATCGTTAAAGCACAAGCTCCTAACTTTTCTTTGCCTTGAAAAGGATGAATGCCCTGCTCTCGTTTTGCTTTCATGTAGAAATAGAGCCCAGGTAGATAGAGTAGCGCGGAGAGCATCAAATAGTGCAAACCAGAGGCATACAAAAGCCAAATCCCATAAATGGTGGCACAAGAACCTATCACCAGAAGTTTGCCTTTATTCTTCTGTTCAATCGCGATCTTTAACGTAAAGGCGCCGATCAAAAAATAGGGAACAAGGATCATTTCTGAAGCGAAGATCAGCAGCGTATCGTAGGTACTGCCTGCGTACATCACCAGAATCAGTGAGACCTGAATGCAAATATTGGTTAGAGTTAACGCTTTTACTGGGCTCCCCGCTTCGTTTTGCTGGGCGTAGATGGCAGGAAACATCTTATCTCTAGCACATAAAAATGGCGCTTCGGAGGCCAGGACCGTCCAGCTAAGAAAAGCACCGCACACCGAAATAATTAATCCAACACCGATAATGTACTCGCCCCAAGGACCAAGAATAGTCGTCAGCACTTTGGCCATTGAAGGGTTCTGATATTGCGCCAATTCAACCGGTTTAATCACGCCCATCGACAATAAGGTGACCAATACATAAATGGTCAACGCCGTAAGCAAACCGAGAATAGTCGCTTTACCGATATCAGCACGGTGGCGAGCGCGGCTTGACACAACAACCGCTCCCTCTATTCCGATGAACACCCATACCGTGATCAACATGGTGCTTTTTATTTGATCCAGCAGATCATGGCCAACACCGAAGTGTAAGCCTGTAAAATCCAATGTGAATTTGTCCCAAGAAAAAGCAAAAGCGGCACAAATGATGAACAACACTAGAGGGATCATTTTAGCAAAGGTGGTAATCAGATTAATGAATGCGGCCGTTTGTACTCCTTTTTTGACCAACGCATGCACCAACCAAAGTAATACCGATGCACTCCCAATGGAAAGCCACGTATTACCCGCCCCAAACATCACGTTATCTGGTGTATCAAACAGCATACCTAAGGTACTAAAAACAATTACCAGATAAGAGACATTAGCCACCATGGCGCTAAACCAGTAACCCCATGCGGAACAAAAACCCGCAAAGTCACCAAATCCTTCTCGAGCAAAACCAAATACGCCACTATTAATATGAGGTTTATGAATGGCAAGTTGTTGAAAAGAGAGCGCGAGAAAGATCATACCAACGCCGGTGATCCCCCAACCGATCATTACCGCCAAAGGGCTGGCGACTGAGGCCATGTTTTGTGGCAGGCTAAAAACACCAGCGCCAATCATTGAACCAATGACCAGTGCTGTCAGTGAGCCCAAACCAAGCTTATTATCCATGGGAACTATCCAGTGAGTGTTTACACATTAGAGGAAGGCGCTATTTTAGAGAACATATTTATCAGACATCAATCCCTATGTGATCGCGGTCACTGAGATAGTGAGTCAATAGTCAAATTCATTGCTAGGGATCAAAAAGTTTGTAAGTTCACGACGAAAATAATGCACTGCTCAGTAAAAAAAACCGCATATTACACAGTTCAAAGCATCATCATACAAAAATATTGGTAAAAACCATAAAAAATGCCGCTTGGATGAGCAAGCGGCATTTTTGTATAAGATAAGGTTATTCTTTATTTGGCGAAATCAACACCTAGCTGAATATCACCTTTCAGTGTTGTCAGCATTCCATCTAACGCGGCTTGTTCATAGGCACTCAATGCACCATAGCTCAACACTTCTTCGACACCCTCTTTACCGAGTTTAATCGGTTGTGCAAAGAATGAAGCATGCTCACTACCACCGTCAACGTAGGCACATTCCACAACACCTGGTTCACCTTGTAGTGCTTTGACTAATGATAAGCCAAAACGGCAAGCCGCTTGACCCATTGACAGTGTTGCACTGCCGCCACCCGCCTTCGCTTCCACCACTTCGGTGCCTGCGTTTTGAATGCGCTTAGTTAGTGCTTCCACTTCTTCAGCCGTGAACTCAACCCCTTCAATTTGCGAAAGCAAAGGTAGGATAGTGACGCCTGAGTGGCCGCCAATCACAGGCACAATAATCTCGCTAGGGTTTTTATCTTTTAGCGCCGCGACAAACGTTTCTGAGCGGATCACATCCAACGTTGTCACACCAAATAGCTTACGCTTGTCGTAAACGCCTGCTTTTTTCAAGACTTCCGCTGCAATAGGTACTGTTGTATTGACAGGGTTGGTGATAATGCCCACACAGGCTTTTGGACAGACAACCGCAATCTTTTCAGCCAACGCTTTCACAATGCCAGCGTTAACATTAAACAGATCCGCGCGATCCATACCCGGCTTACGAGCGACACCAGCAGAAACAAGGACTACATCCGCACCTTCAAGCGCAGGTGTTGGATCTTCGCCAGCATAGCCTTTGATCGATACGGGAGTAGGAATGTGGCTTAGATCGGCAGCAACGCCCGGAGTCACCGGTGCGATGTCATACAGCGCCAGATCGGAACCAGCAGGAAGATGGTTTTTAAGTAGAAGTGCTAGGGCTTGACCGATGCCACCAGCGGCACCAATAACAGCTACTTTCATCGTAGTTCTCCTTGAGAATAAATCTCTTATAAATGTTTTTGTGTAGGGTATTTTTAAGCTAGAAAACTATAGCAATCACAATATGATTACAATCAATTAACGCTAGCTTTGCGACCTCGCGCAATTCGCTAAAATCGTGCTACAGCACCGATGGCAATTATGACCTTGTTTATCTTTACCGACAAAGAGTTAAGTTGCCATTCGACCAAAGTTTTACATAAAAGTTTACAGTGACCTTTTAGACACTTTTGGACGATAATTTGGCGATGACTGCATAGCTATGCGAGAATATGCAGCAATAAATGGCTAATCGAAGACGATAACTATGCGCAACAATAATGATAAGCAAGATAATCTGGTTCGTGCTTTTAAAAATCTATTAAAAGAAGAACGTTTTGGATCTCAAGGTGACATTGTCGATGCCCTGCGTAATGAAGGGTTTGATAATATCAACCAATCCAAAGTATCTCGCATGCTGACTAAATTTGGCGCGGTACGCACTCGCAACGCAAAAATGGAGATGGTCTACTGCCTTCCTGCTGAACTCGGTGTACCAACCGTATCAAGTTCACTGCGTGAATTAGTGCTAGATATAGATCACAATGCCGCGCTGGTAGTGATTCATACCGGACCAGGAGCGGCGCAGCTTATTGCTCGGTTACTTGATTCACTGGGTAAATCAGAAGGCATCTTGGGTGTGGTGGCCGGTGACGATACCATTTTTATCACACCGACACTGAACGTAACGACAAAGCAGCTGTTTGATTCAGTCTGTGATCTGTTTGATTACGCAGGGTAATTTGTCACTAAACGCATTTCATCTCACTCTCTAGTAGAATCACACTGAGTCAAGTCGGCGTGATTCTCTTCACATCTTCAGCAATAAGTTGTCACAGCAGAAAGAGGAATAACTCCTTGATAGGCAAGCTATTGCCATATTTTGGCTCTGACAATGACGCTTATTGATAGCCAATTTCGCTACATTTTTTAACATTCCTGTAATTATGTGTCGATTTTTTGGTATTATTTAGCCACTTTTTCAACATACGGATTGAAAAAGATGCCGTTTCTAGATGAGGAAACTCCCCCGATACCCAAACAACTTGAAGTTGCGGGTAGGCGGCAAGTGAGTCAGTCGTCATAAGCATGGATAATTCTGTGATTGGGGTGAACGAACGTAGCTAACACCACAGCAACTTCAAGTGGAAAGGGTGTAACAACAATTATCTATGGGGTTAATAATGAATAAGGAAGGAAAATTCATGGCATTGAATAAATTGATTAAAGTTGGAATTATTGCAGCAGCGGTCATGGGTACAGGTACGTTAAGCGCACAAGAGTTCATTACGATTGGTACAGGATCCGTCACTGGTGTTTACTACCCGACAGGTGGTGCTATTTGTAAGCTGGTTAATAAAGGGCGTAAAGATCACAACATTCGCTGCTCAGTAGAATCAACGGGCGGATCGATCTATAACGTGAACACGATTCGTGCAGGTGAACTCGATTTCGGTATTGTTCAATCTGACTGGCAATACCATGGTTATAACGGTACCAGTGAATTTGCTGAGCAAGGCCCGAATAAAAAACTGCGCGCAGTATTTTCCCTTCATACCGAACCTTTTAATATCATTGCCCGCGCCGATTCAGGCATTGAAAACGTGGCTGACTTGAAAGGTAAACGTGTCAACATTGGTAACCCAGGTTCTGGTGACAGGGCAACCATGGCAGTGGTGATGGATGCATTTGGTTGGACCAATGACAGCTTCAAACTGGCTTCTGAGCTCAAAGGCTCTGAGCGCTCTCAAGCATTGTGCGACAATAAAATAGATGCCTTTATTTATATGGTTGGCCATCCAAATGGTTCAATCAAAGAAGCAACGACCTCATGCGATGCAAAACTCGTCTCTGCTACTGGCCCTGAAATTGAAAAAATTGTTGCCAATAACCCTTACTACGCTTACAGCACGATTCCTGCTGGCATGTACCGTGGAACAGATAAAGATGTAACCAGTTTTGGTGTGGCTGCGACCTTGGTATCAAGCACTGATGTGTCTGATGAAGTCGCATACAATTTGGTCAAAGCGGTATTTGAAGATTTTGATACCTTTAAACGTCTTCACCCTGCCTTTGCTAACTTGAAAAAAGAAGACATGGTGAAAGCGGGGATCTCCATTCCTCTTCACCCTGGCGCAGAAAAATACTACAAAGAAATCGGTCTGCTAAAATAATTTCGCATCGCGAAAACCAACAATAGCGATACCGAATCAAAGGAGGCTGAACGTCTCCTTTGATTGCCCTTTCAGTCACGAGCGATATGCCCTTTATCCCTTGGCGTTATGGTCAGCGATGATGGCCTGTCCTCTTACGTTTACAACGACTCTCTGGGCACATTTGGGTTTTAAATGATTTAACAACCCACCTTTTGTTCTGTTCCGCAATAGCCCACTTCTCATTAGCAGTGAATTGACCCTGTGACCAACCGAGACGTAGGCAGCCAATAATAAGGATAACGTACATGACGAAGACACTTACTCCGTCAACCGATGTGCAGGAAATGGTAGCGCAATCTGATACCGGCGCAAGAAACCCTCACGGCTTGCCGGGGCGCATTTTGTGGTTTGTCCCACTATGTTGGTCACTATTCCAACTTTGGTATGCTTCACCGCTGCCCTTTATTTTTAACTTTGCCATCTTAAACGATACGCAAGCACGAGCCATTCACCTCACATTCGCTGTTTTTCTCGCCTTTACGGCCTACCCTGCGTTAAAGAACTCACCACGCGATCGCATTCCATTGATTGATTGGATTTTGGCATTGGCGGGCAGTTTCTCTGCTGCTTACATCTATTTATTTTACAATGAGTTGGCTGGTCGCTCCGGTGCGCCAACCTTGATTGATATAGCGGTCTCTGTCACAGGAATGGTGCTATTACTTGAAGCTACCCGCCGAGCGTTAGGACCACCACTGATGTTGGTCGCTGCACTCTTTTTGCTCTACACCTTTGGTGGCCCCTACATGCCGGATGTGATCGCTCATAAAGGAGCGAGCCTAAACAAAGCGATGTCTCATTTATGGCTGACCACTGAAGGGGTTTTTGGGGTGGCTCTTGGAGTTTCCACCTCTTTTGTGTTCTTGTTTGTTCTATTTGGCGCAATGCTTGAACGAGCTGGCGCAGGTTCCTATTTTATCAAAGTAGCCTTTTCATTGTTGGGCCACATGCGAGGCGGTCCCGCGAAAGCAGCGGTTGTAGCCTCAGGCTTATCGGGGCTAGTGTCTGGCTCATCGATTGCAAACGTAGTTACCACCGGTACTTTTACCATTCCCTTGATGAAACGTGTCGGCTTTCCCGGAACAAAGGCGGGCGCTGTTGAAGTAGCCGCTTCCACCAATGGCCAATTGACCCCGCCTATCATGGGTGCTGCCGCATTTTTAATGGTGGAATATGTCGGTATTTCCTATGTTGAAGTGATCCGTGCGGCGCTACTACCAGCGCTTATCTCTTATATTGCCTTAATTTATATTGTCCATTTGGAAGCCTGCAAAGCAGGAATGAAAGGCCTACCTCGCCGTCATACACCAACATGGGTGCAAAGCTTACTTTCATTTACGGGTACTATTTTAGGGCTTTGCGTTCTCAGCGCTGTTGTTTACTACGGCATTGGTTGGACCAAAGAAGTGTTTGGTGACGCCGCTACTCCAATTGTTACGGTCGCGCTTTTACTGACTTATGTCGCTCTGATTAAAATTTCGTCTCGCTACGCCTCAGAAAGTGCAATGGATATGGATATCCAAGAAGTACCCGACCCTGGGCCGACGGTAAAATCAGGGCTTCATTACCTGCTACCTATTGTGGTGCTAGTATGGTGTTTGACGGTCGAGCGCTTCTCGCCTGGATTATCCGCTTTTTGGGCCACGATATTTATGGTCTTCATTTTGATCACTCAGCGGCCAATCATGTCGTTACTCAATAAGAGCAACGATTTGAACACGCAAGTGAAGGCTGGGTTTGTTGATCTTGCCGAAAGCTTGGTTTCGGGCGCGCGGAATATGATTGGCATTGGTGTGGCAACCGCTGCCGCAGGAACCGTCGTTGGTGTCGTCACCTTGACTGGCATTGGCTTAGTGATGACCGATTTTGTTGAGTTTATATCCGGTGGCAGCGTCATACTGATGCTGATTTTTACCGCCGTGATCAGCCTCATTCTTGGTATGGGCTTACCGACCACTGCCAACTACATCGTCGTATCAACCTTAATGGCTCCCGTCATTGTGACACTGGGAGCCGCTCATGGTCTTATCATCCCATTGATTGCCGTACACTTATTTGTGTTCTATTTCGGCATTTTGGCAGATGACACCCCACCAGTTGGCTTGGCGGCATTTGCCGCAGCCGCTATCGCTAAATCAGACCCTATTCGTACAGGTATTCAAGGGTTTGCTTACGATATTCGTACCGCCATTTTGCCCTTTATGTTCGTATTCAACACTCAACTACTGCTAATGGGAATTGATACATGGTGGCACTTAGCGTTAACCATTTTCTCGGCCATTACCGCAATGCTGCTGTTTTCTGCTGCGACTCAAGGTTGGTGGCTAACTCGCAATAAGTGGTGGGAAACCGTCTTGTTGTTGGTGCTGACGTTCTCGTTCTTCCGACCCGGTTTTTGGTGGGACATGATTTATCCTGCGACCGAACTGCACCCAGGCACAGAGATAGCGCAAATTGTAGAAAACCTCGATGTGGGTCAATCGATAGAGCTTATCGTCGCTGGTGAAACCATTGAAGGTGATTACTTATCAAAAACAGTACTACTCCCTTTTGATGATCAAGCGTCAACGGCAGAACAGCGTATTCAATCAATGGGGCTAACCCTGAAAGAAACCAGTAATCGTATGCTGGTGGATATGATTGAGTTTGGCAGTCCAGCTGAAGCTGCAGGCATAGATTTTGATTGGGAAATCCGCTCAGTTGTGTTGGAAAGCCAACGGCCAATGAAAGAGTGGGTTTTCTTACCTGCATTATTATTAGTGCTGACGCTAGCTTGGAATCAAAAACGCCGTATGAGAACACAAGAAATACGCGCTTAATCAATATGCCTAGCACGAGCTAGGCATATACTTTACGGAAACAAGGTGCTCTAAAGCACCCTATCGTAGATGAGATAATCCATAATGTATAAACACATCCTTGTTCCAGTGGACCTTAATGAAAAAGGCTTTTCTGACAAAGCCGTTGAACTTGCTGTTTGGCACGCGACACATTCCAATGCTGAAATTCATCTTTTAAATGTATTACCTGGTATCCACATGTCGATGGTCGCCACATACTTCCCGAAAGATGCCGCGGCGAAAATGAAAGAAGACGTCAAGCAACAGCTAAAACAGTTTGCTGATCAACATATCGCTGACGAAATAATCTACAAACTGCATGTAGCGGAAGGTAAAGCCTACACCACCATTTTAGATTACGCAGAAAAGCTCGGAGCTGATTTGATTATCATGCCAAGCCATAAACGATCGAAGATCGATAAAGTGATGCTGGGATCGGTGGCCAGTAAAGTAGTACAAAACTCGCCAATCAATGTACTGGTTGTCAAGCCGCAAGGATAGAAACCCTGCATCGTCATAAAAAAGCGCATGAGGCGCTTTTTTTATGCCAACGATAAGCGCCTCAGTTAGGAATTGGCTATCAAACTAATAGGTTCAATTATCTTTACTTGTTGAGAATAATTATCAATAATGTTTGCATCAACCCGATAACCGTTTAGGTGAACATTATGAAAAAAACGCTTAGCTTTGCCGCGATCCATTTCAGTATTGCGTTTACCGTCGTTTATCTACTTACGGGCGACATTATTCTTGGTAGTCTGATTGCCATGCTTGAGCCGATGGTCAATACCGTTGCTTTTTACTTTCACGAAAAAGTATGGGCGCACTACGCCCCACTGCGCCGCTACTCACAATCGGCCAAAATTAAAACAGGTAGCTTTGCTGTAGTGCACTTCAGTGTTGCATTTAGCGTGGCATATATCATGACAGGAAGTTTTGTCATTGGTGGTGTTTTAGCCATGATCGAACCGAGCATTAATACGTGTGCTTACTACTTCTACGAGAGGTTCTGGCAAAAGAGGCATCCGCAAGAATGGTCACCAATGAAATGCTCTCATTAACTGTACGTTGATCAGATAGGAAAATGGGTAACACAGAGATCTTCGCTTAACGCGATATGGAAGGATTGCTGCTGACCATCAAGTTGCACCGATAAGGTATACAAATCATTCGG
Organism: Vibrio sp. V10_P2A27P122; assembly: GCF_963874335.1. Classification (NCBI taxonomy): domain Bacteria; kingdom Pseudomonadati; phylum Pseudomonadota; class Gammaproteobacteria; order Vibrionales; family Vibrionaceae; genus Vibrio; species Vibrio sp. V10_P2A27P122. The sequence goes on from NZ_CAWNHY010000077.1 coordinate 20,212, forward strand.
GTTAAGCTGTGTAAGATCTGCGTACTTCGGCGCTTCCACTTGAAATAAAGCACTGGCGTGCTGATGACGCACATCAATAGGTAACTGATAGCTCATACCATTAAATTTCACCACCGCGGAAACTAATCCTGGTGCGTAGGTTTGATAATGTAAGTGAACCAAAAACTCACAGCCACCACCATAGTGCCAGATTTGCTCAGTGGTAACATGCTCTAAACGAACATGACGAATGCATTGCAGATAAGGCTCTTGCCAAATACCCATTCGCTCATCGTATTTCTTCACCGAGTGGTGTCCCAATGGGCATAATTGCGGTAAATCTTGATCCTCCAGCAACCACTCTTCTTCTTGCTCAACAAACAAAATTTCGAATCGATTGCGGCCGAGTTGCAGCAAAGGCCGAATGTCTTTTTTATACACCGCTTGACTGCCATCACAATCAAATAGTGCCACACCGTTTAAACGTATTTCCGCATAAAAATCGATCCCCTCAAGCACAAGATCAATTGCAGCAAAACCAAGCATCACTTCATCCACCTCAACATCATGCATCAAATGCCACTCTTGCTCGGCAATTTGTGCTTCTGTCATATCGTGAGGTAATACTTGGCTAAGAGGCGCAGGAAAACAAAGATCATCTTGCGGGATCGATAAATCAGTCAACGGTGAAAGCTGCCAAAAGCCAGCAAGAGAAATTCGCATAATAAACTTGAGCTAGATCAATGTTGAGCGATTATATACAAAATAAATAAAGATGTGCTGACAAAAATAATGATTCGTCACTAAAGTGCCCCGTTAGCTTTGCATAGCTAAAAAAATACCAGCCAAAGGGCTGGTATCTCACATTAAGGTAAATAACGCCTAATCACTCTTGGTCGTCTTCATCTTCTTCATCGTCGTATAGAGCATCTTCGCCTTCGTAGTAAGTGCCCCAGCCGTCGTAAATAATGTCATATTTTTCAGCAAGTTGAATAAGCTTCTCTGCCTGTTCATCGATCGCTTCGGCCTTCAGTACCGATTGCATAGTCGCGTCACAGCACAATAGTTTATTGCCGTCTTCATCTTCTGTTTCTTCTGCTTCAAGCACTTCAAAGCCCATTTTAAAGGCTTCAACAACCGCTTTTTCTAGCGTGTCAAAATCTTCAGCAAATAGGTGGTGCTCTATCTCATATAACGCATCTGGATCACTGCCATCTTCGAGCAGGGCTTGAATGATGTCGCGAGTATCTTCTTTTTGAATTTCGATTAACTCTTCAACGGATACGTAGTCATCTTGCTGAGGTTGAGACATAAGGTGCTCCAGATTTGGCTAAATGTAGACTATACTCCATCAACTTGGCGTTGCAGATAGGCGGCAAGTGAGTTCATCCCCATGAACATAGATAAACTATGTGACTGGGGTGAGCAAACGTAGCCAGCACCGCTGCAACTTCACGTCGGAAGGGTATAAATGAATTTCGACGAAATATGGCATGGTTCGCCTAAAATTGCCACCAACAACGTACCGCGATCTTTATCTTTCTAAAGGATCACGGCTCAATCAAGTACAGATTAAATAAAAAACACTTTAATTTAACAATTTATTTTCATTTTGCTAATTCAGTAGATTATCTGCCTGATGATTTGCTCTTTCACCGCATTAAACTGCCTGTTTATCAAACATTCATGCATAGCGAAAAAGGTCGCTTTGGCTAAACATGCCCGCATTATGCACTTTTTATGTAAATAACCGCATAGAAAATCACTTATTCTTCATGCTTAATTCACCCTCCTCTGAGCCAAAAACGCATAACAAAGCACTTTGTCGTTATTAGGCTTATTTGGCTAGTTTTGGAGTTATTTTTTAATAATCGCACATTTTAAAGCATACACAACTATAAATTCACAAAATAACAGCTAATACCACCGCTAAGTAGACTTGCATCGTTCGCTTAAGCTTGTCATAAAGAACATGAGAAATAAGAGTAGGGATACAAAATGAATAAGCTGTACGTTGGATCTGAAGTTGGGCAACTGCGCCGAGTATTACTCAATCGGCCAGAGCGTGCCTTAACTCATCTCACACCGTCGAACTGTCATGAACTGTTATTTGATGATGTGCTTGCCGTAGAAGATGCAGGAAAAGAGCATGATGCCTTTGCCAACACTTTGAAGGACCAAGATGTTGAAGTGCTGTTGTTGCATGATCTCTTAGTCGAAACCTTAGCCGTTGCCGATGCCAAAGCGTGGTTGCTCGATACACAAATTTCTGATTTTCGCTATGGTCCCACTTTGGCGCGCGATCTGCGCTGCTATTTAGCTGACATGGATAACGAACACCTCGCCACTCTGCTACTCGGTGGTCTTGCTTATTCCGAACTGCCCATCCACTCCTCTTCGATGCTACCTAAAATGCATCGTCCGTTAGATTTTGTGATTGAACCGTTGCCCAATCATCTCTTTACCCGCGATACCTCTTGCTGGGTGTATGGCGGCGTATCGCTTAATCCGATGATGAAACCAGCACGCCAACGTGAAACCAACCATTTACGCGCCATTTATCGTTGGCATCCTGTATTTGCAGGAGAGAATTTTATCAAGTATTTCGGTGATGAAGATCTGCACTACGATAATGCCAATATTGAAGGGGGCGACGTACTGGTGATCGGTAAAGGTGCAGTGTTGATTGGTATTTCCGAACGCACGACGGTGCAAGGGGTAGAAAATTTTGCTGCGAGTTTATTTAAACATGGGCAGGCCAAAGAGGTGATTGCCGTTAACCTGCCTAAACACCGCTCCTGTATGCATTTAGATACGGTGATGACACATATGGATGTCGACACCTTTTCTGTTTACCCCGAAATTATGCGTCATGATTTAGAAACATGGCGTTTAACGCCGAAAGGCGATGGCGGGATGAACGTCGATTCAATGCCAAGTTATGTTAATGCGATTGAACGCGCGTTAGGTTTGGACAAACTCAAAATCATCACCACTGGTGGTGATAGCTATGAGGCTGAGCGCGAACAATGGAATGACGCCAACAACGTGCTAACGGTTAAACCCGGAGTTGTGATTGGCTACGAGCGCAATGTCTACACTAACGAGAAATACGATAAGGCGGGCATCAAAGTATTAACCATCCCCGGCAATGAACTCGGCCGAGGCCGAGGCGGCGCGCGCTGCATGAGCTGCCCGATCGAGCGAGATAATATTTAACCTTTTCAATTCAACGCAGTGAATAAAAGAGATAAAAAAGCGGCGCATCAAAACGCCGCTTTTTATTTGCTTACGCTGCGCGATACAAACCACGTCAGCTCTGAGCGAGTAACAACGTTATTCGGTGCCACCAACAGTGAGCGAATCTAGCTTAAGCGTAGGTTGCCCTACTCCAACAGGCACACTTTGTCCTGCTTTACCGCACACTCCAACGCCGCGATCAAGGCTCAAATCGTTACCCACCATCGAGACTTGTTGCATTGCCTCAATGCCAGAACCGATCAAGGTTGCACCTTTGATTGGATAAGTAATTTTGCCGTTTTCAATCATATAGGCTTCAGAGGCAGAGAACACAAATTTACCCGAGGTGATATCCACTTGGCCACCGCCAAAGTTGGGCGCATAAACGCCTTTCTTCACTGTTGAAATGATCTCTTCTGGCGTATGTTCACCCGGCAACATGTAAGTGTTGGTCATGCGCGGCATCGGTAAATGTGCGTACGATTCACGACGCCCATTACCCGTAGGGTTCACCCCCATCAAACGTGCGTTGAGTTTGTCTTGTATGTAGCCTTTCAACACGCCATTTTCAATTAAGGTGTTGTATTGACCATTGACACCTTCATCGTCGACATTGAGCGAGCCACGCAGATCTTTCAGTGTGCCATCGTCAACAATCGTACAAAGCGTTGAGGTTACTTTCTGGCCAATTTTACCGGAGAAAACAGAAGATCCTTTGCGGTTAAAATCACCTTCTAAGCCATGCCCTACCGCTTCGTGAAGCAAGACGCCCGGCCAACCAGAACCGAGCACAACAGGCATCGCGCCAGCGGGAGCTGCGACAGCTTCAAGATTGACTAAGGCTTGTCGGATAGCTTCATCGGCAAACTGAAACGCAACTTTACGGCCATCTTGTTCGGTGAGGAAAAAGTCATAACCAAAACGACCACCACCACCAGAGCTGCCTCGCTCGCGGCGATCACCTTTTTGTGCTAACACGCTGATCGACAAACGGACCAACGGGCGGATATCGCCTGCGTAAGTCCCATCGGTTGCAGCAACTAACATCTGTTCATGCACACCACTTAAGCTCACCGAGACTTCTTGAATCAACGGCTCTTTGGTACGAATGTAAGCATCCAGCTCTTGCAGTAATTCTGTTTTTTGCTTTTTTTCCCAACTGGCTAGTGGGTTATCCGCCGCATAATAGGCTTGATTATCGCTACGTTTAAAGGCTTGAACACAACCACTTTTACCTTGCTGCGCAATACCTCGTGCGGCTATTGCACTCTGTTTCAAACCTTCTAATTGGATTTGATCTGAATAAGCAAAACCCGTTTTTTCACCTGTGATGGCGCGCACACCAACACCGCAATCGATATTAAATGAGCCGTCTTTAATAATGCTGTCTTCGAGCACTAAAGATTCATGCCAGCTCGACTGAAAATAGATATCGGCATAATCAATTTGACGAGTGGCAATTGTCGCTAGTGTATCCGCAATATCTTGCTCGGTTAATCCTGCCGGTTTTAATAGTGCATCTTCAATGCGGTTAATACTCATAGTTTGCTCTTATTATCTATAAACTGATTGGTGAATCGGGTGTGTGCAGCAATGGGCATTTTTTGTCGAACTTGCTCAACGTAAGCCAAGTCAATATCGGCGACTAAATTCCCCACTTGCTGGTTTAAGCTTGCAATAACCTCACCCCACGGGCTGATGACCATCGAATGACCCCATGTCTCGCGCCCACATGGATGAAGCCCAGTTTGCCCAACCGCAACAACCCAACACTGATTCTCTATCGCTCGGGCTCTTAACAAGACTTCCCAATGTGCCTTTCCGGTCACCGCCGTAAAGGCCGCAGGAACCACTAATATCTGAGCACCCTGCATTCTTAATTGGGAATAGAGGTGCGGAAAGCGCACATCATAGCAGATGGAAAGGCCAATTTGACCAAATGGCGTCGACGCAACACTCAGCTTTGTGCCGCAGGTAAAAGTTTCCGATTCTCGATAGCGCTGGTGGCCATCAGCGACATCTACATCAAACATGTGTAATTTGTCGTAGTGCGCGACAAGATCGCCATTGGCGTCAAACAGCAAGGAGGTAGTCGTTACCCCAACCTCACGACGGATAGGCATACTGCCCACCAACAGCCATACCCGATGAAAGCGAGCCATAGCAGCCAATTGGCTCTGCAAGGGCCCTTGCCCCAATGGCTCGGCATGTTGGTGATACTGTTGTCGCGTGCCAAACACCAGTGCATTTTCCGGCGTGACAATCCACTTCGCACCTTGCGCCACAAGTAGTGACACTTGCTGTTCGATATAGGCCAAATTCTGCGCAGGTTCAGAGCTTGACGTCATTTGAATAAGTCCAACGCGATCCATGCCTACTTCCCTATTTTTCAGTCAATTTTCTCAACTTTTCTGGCAATTTAAACTCGCCCCTACTACGTGAAAGCTCTTTAACAACCGGTGAATTAATTGGTCCTTTAACCTCATAATTGACTTGGGTAAAGACCTCAACCACAGGTGCAATCACGGTCGTAATAGCTAGGACATACAGCGCTGTTTGCGGCGTCACCGCAAAAGCCGTCAAGACGGGAATTCCTGATGTGATGTCTGGTACAAAATTCACCTCAGCATCGACGGTGCGGCTATTGAGATCCGCTAAGCCTTTAATGGTCATTTCACCGGCAACAGCATCCATTTTGATGTTGTTGGTAACAAAAATCCCTTGCGAAATTTCACCACTGCCCGTAATTGAGTTAAAGGCCATTCCTTTATCAAACACGTCACTAAAATCGAGCTGCATTTTACGGATAATGGAATCTAAACTGAATAATCCGAGTAAACGAGCGGCACCGCTGACATCAGAAACGACACCTTTACCCATAGTAGTCTCTATCTTGCCTTCTAAGCTGTCGATCTTCATTGACCAAGGCGCGCCATCCCATTCGGTTTGACTCGACATTTCAAATGGCGCTCTTTGGATACCGGAGCTGATGCCAAAGCGCTCCATCAAATCGCTATTATTGTCACCTTTCATGGTGAGATTCAGTTGAGTATGGCTACGCTCATCACCTTGTGCATCTTTATTCAACGTCCAAGCACCATTGATAGTCACTTGGTTTGAACCACTACTGATATCAATCTTCTTCCATTGCAAAGTATCACCTTGCCGTTGGAAGTCCATATTCATCTTGCCCACCTTGTAACCCTGCAACCAAAGATCATCAATGGCCAAAGTTAAGTTTGGCACCAATCGATGAAACTGTCGGTCAAAATCAGTAATAAGCGGCTCAGACTGGCGGTCTTGATCAACCAACAGTGATTTTTTGGAGCTGTCCTCCAGCTCAGGAATGTAAACGTGCAAGCGTTCAAGCGAGACGGACAAATCATAAGGTTCAATATAACTCGCTTGGCCTTTTGCTTCTTGGCTCTCGAGCTGTGCGTACCAACCGAGATTTTTACGTCTGGCATTAAAATCAACATCGTGCCACTCAATGCCCGCTAGTAGAAGTGCTTTGACGTTGATGTCCACTCTCTCTGGTGGTGGGATCTCGGGAGTATTCATCTCCGCTAGAGCTGATTTTTTCTTCGGTTGAGGCTCATTGGCCAAACTCAACCATTCATCCAAATTAAAGGTATCGCTGCGGATCTGCGCATGGTGGCCAACCACTGGGCTGATTTTGAAATTGCCGCTCCCTACTATGAGATTGGTGGCTGTCAGGCGTGGTTTTTTCGATGTGATATCGATTTCAGCTTGGTATTTCGCTTGTGGTAATTGTAGGCGAGCGGTGATCGACTCTTGGTTACCCGATGCTTGCAAGTGGGCTTTGCCTGCCACGTTGAAGGCTTTTTTTAGCGGGTAAGGGTAATCACTTTCTATCATTTTTAAATCGGCTAAGGTGTCGATTTGATAAGTGAAACCGACATCATTGAGTTGAATATCAACGCCCATTTGCCAAGGAGCATGCCCTTTTAAACGGTTTAGCCAGCGCTCACCGACAAAAGGCGTCAGGGGTTTAATATCCCAGTCTCCCACCACATCAATATTCACCGCGTAACCTTGGCTGGCATTTTCACCTTTAAAATCAATCGAGATCGGTTGAGTCAGCAGATCCGCCGACAAACCAGCTGCCGTCACAACGTCATTATCAAATTCAATTTTGCCAGAGACACCCTCAAGCACCATTGGCGGTGCATCAATTTCCACGTGGTTATTATTTAAATTCGCCCAACCCCACGCTCGGGGTTCCTGCTCACTATCAAAAGGAATACGAAGCTGAAATTCAGATTGCACTTCGCCACTGACTTGAATCGCCGTTAACGCCGCTCCCACCGAATCCACTAAAGGCGTTGAGGTCATATAGTCGCGTACGGCATTGCCTTGGGCTGTTGCACTGGCTTCGATTTCGATGTGTCCACCTTCGGCTAGTTCAGGTATTCGCCCTGTGATCCGCTGAGCAGTGACATCCATTAAGGTCGCAGAGTGTGAATCAAGGTACATCGCATCGTTTTCAAACAGCAGATCGAGTTGCAAATTGGTGATCGGCGGCCACGCCGTATCAAAACTAAATTTCGCCTCTTTTAAACTAACCCAAGCTTGGAATACGCCAGTGTTTTGTTGGTAGGGAAAATCGCCAAGTTCACCATACCAAAGCAGTTTAGCGGTGTTGGCTTTACCGCCTTGAATCGCAGTAGAGAGATAGTCTGTTAACTTGCGCCCCAATGCTAAGGTGGGCAAATAACGCCAAGTTTCACCTGCATTGTATAAGTCCGCTTCCGCATAAAATGAAAGTAAAGGGCTGCGTTTTTCAGGAAAATCGAGACGAAATGATCCAAGCACTTGTAAGTCAGGCGTCGCCGCAGTCACTTTACTGGCCCACAATGACCAGCCATCGTCTTGCTTTTGCCACACAACATCGGCTTCACCTTGACGAATATTCAATGGTGCTTGGAAAACATCACCATAAGGTAACACGTCATCAATCAGCGTTACTTTGGCGCGGGCACTCTCCATGCTACCTGCAATGGAGGCTTTGAGATGGTGTACTTGTGGCAATAACTGCCATTGCGCCATGGCGCCATCACTGAGTTCAGCCGAATAACGAAGCGATTGCAGGCTATCTCCTTTGCTGAGCCGAATATCTTCTAAGGTGCCCCCAAAATCCAATTGCTGCAAAAGCTCGTTCGTTTTGCTGGAATCGGGCATCATTTTCACAAAGGGAAGCAAAGTTTTTATGTCCAACTGAGATAAGTTCAAACGCCATTGCGTCGGTTGCCATTCAAACGCGACATCAAGTTTAGGCCACACTTCGTCATCCGTGCGCAACTGAAGTGAGTAAGCGTTAACTTGCCATCCTTGTTCAATAGGTAACAGTTTGATGATTCCCGACTCTAACAACAGTTCATGCTGACGCTCTTCACCCCAAACCAGTTCAGAGGGCTTAAGTTCGACATAGCCATCTTTGGGTTGGTTATGTTCTAAGGTCAGCCAGGCATTAAAACTCACCTGTCCTTTCTTAATGCCGGTTTCGTCTTTGAGATAACGAGTCAACCACGGGTTTATTTTGATATTGTCAGCGCTAACATAGAAGCGACCTGAAATATCGCGTAGTGAACCATGATCTTCAAAGTTAGCACTCACTAACAGAGAGTTAATACTGGTATCAGCGATGCTCACCACGCCTTCAGCTTTATGTTGCTGAGCGTTATTTTTCCACCGAAGACGTTCAATATCTAACTGGCGAATCTCCCCCGCGACAGATTGATAGAAAACCGTCGAGTCGAGTAGCGCAAAATCATCCAATTGCCGCAACAGTAGGTTGTCTAAACGTTGAATGACATTGCCTTGTGTGCGGCTCTGTTGGTTATCTTCAGCCTGTAGATCAAGCCAGTTTACCGAGCGAATATCCAATTTGAGTTGATGAATACTGAGATCCGCGACCACAGGTTGCATTTGCAGTATTGACTGAATGAGGTCAAATTCAACATCGATTTGCTGCGCAGAAAAGTGAATTTGCGATCCATCAGGTAGCTTTGCTTTTAGCCCCTTAAGTGCAATTGACGGGTGAGTATTACGCCAAAAACCAGTGACCTCACTTAATTCAAATTCAAAACCTGAATTTTGGTTGATCAACGTTTGTATTTCGCCTTGGAAACGATTCATTTGTGGCAAAAACACACGCAAGGTGGTGACAGCAACAGCCAGCACCACTAGTACGCTAACGATAAACCACAATACTATTCGCCAAAGGCGCGTAAAAGTTGAGATCACAAAAGCCCTACTACATCATCACAACGTCAAATTGTTCTTGAATATAAAGTGGCTCCGCTTGGATGCGCACTTCTTTTCCAATAAACACTTCCAACTCAGCAAGAGCATGAGACTCATCACCTTGCAAGGTTTCTGCCACCGCAGGGGATGCGTAAACCACAAATTTATCCGCATCGTAAGCACGGTTGACACGCGTGATTTCACGTAAGATTTCGAAACAGACGGTTTCAACGGTTTTCACACTGCCGCGGCCTTCACAGGTTGGACAACTTGAACATAACACGTGTTCAATACTTTCACGGGTGCGCTTACGCGTCATCTCCACCAAGCCTAACTGCGTAAAACCATTAATATTCGTTTTGACGCGATCTTTAACCAGTGCAGCATCTAAGGAGTTGAGCACTCGCTTACGGTGCTCTTCAGACATCATATCGATAAAATCAATAATGATGATGCCCCCTAAGTTGCGCAAACGTAATTGACGGGCAATGGCTTGGGTCGCTTCAACATTGGTATTAAAAATGGTTTCTTCGAGGTTACGACGGCCAACAAACGCGCCAGTATTGATATCAATCGTGGTCATGGCTTCAGTTTGGTCGATGATAAGGTATCCACCAGACTTGAGCTCCACTTTACGCTCGAGAGAACGCTGAACCTCGTTTTCGGTGTCGTACATATCAAAAATAGGCTTGTCACCTTCATACAGTTCAAGCTTATCGGTTAACTCAGGCACAAACTCTGAGGTAAACTCTTTGAGGTTCTCAAATTCAAGGCGCGAATCGACTAAGATCCGCGTCAAATCGGTGCCGACAAAATCTCGTAAAATACGCTGAGCTAAACCCAATTCGCCATACAGTGTCGAGCGTGTTTTGTATTTAACTCGACGCTCCAACACTTTCAGCCATAGCCGTTTAAGAAAGGCGGCATCTTGTGAAAGCTCTTTCTCATCAGCCCCTTCAGCGGCGGTACGAATAATAAACCCACCGTGCTCATCACAATAATGAGCCACGACTTTTTTGAGACGATCACGCTCTGATTCACTTTCAATGCGTTGTGAGACACCAACATGACTTGCGCCGGGCATAAAAACGAGATAGCGCGAAGGTAGGGTAATATCTGTCGTTAAACGGGCGCCTTTAGTGCCTAATGGATCTTTGACCACTTGCACCACGATATCTTGGCCTTGACGAACTAGCTCTGAAATATCACGAACTTGAAACTGCTGTTTTTCGTTCTCAGCCACACATTCAGTATGAGGAACAATGTCAGAAGCGTGAAGAAAAGCGGCCTTGTCTAAACCAATATCGACAAAGGCGGCCTGCATTCCGGGAAGAACTCGGCTGACTTTTCCTTTGTAAATATTGCCCACAATGCCGCGTTTCGCTTCTCGCTCAATGTGGACCTCTTGAAGAACTCCGCCTTCAATCATCGCCACTCGAGTTTCACTCGGGGTGACGTTTAGTAGCAACTCTGCACTCATGAGTACACCTCAATGTTTTTAATTATATAAATTCGTGCAAGAGCTGGTCAGTTTCGAATAATGGTAATCCTACAACAGCGTAATAGCTGCCTTCGATCTTCGTTACAAATCGTCCACCCAATCCTTGAATGCCATAACTGCCAGCCTTATCGCAAGGTTCACCCGATTGCCAATATTGTTCTATTTCTTCATCTGACAAAGGTTTAAACCATACATCCGTCGTTACTACGACGGATTTAGAATGATTATGTGTTGCTACGGTTACGGCCGTCATCACTTGATGTTTTGTACCAGATAGGCTGCGTAACATCTGTTGTGCTTGAGCAAAATCAGCGGGTTTTTCAAGTACTGTTTCACCTTGCACGACTATGGTATCAGACCCAATAACTATCGAAGCAGGGTTGGATAAAGCAACACCAGCCAGTGCTTTATCACGTGATAAACGTTCAACATACACTGCTGGGGCTTCATGCTCATTACGGCACTCTTCAACGTTGGGCACCACAATATCAAACTGATAACCCAGTTGAGTCAGTAACTCTCGTCTTCTTGGCGAGCCAGAGGCTAATACAATTTTTTTATTCATCATCTAAGGTGCCAGTGGCGTCGCACACGACGAAGCAGTAGGAACATCCAAGGCCATAATATGCAATTGATCATACCAACCCATAGCGAGAGCGGGTTAAATGTCACATCTTGAATTAAATATTCGCCGCAGAAGATCAGCACTTCAAGCAACATAGATAACACGCCAATAATTACAGCTTGTTGCCATAACGCCATATTACGCAGCACTAAGAAGTTAATCGCCACTAAGTAGACAACAATGGCCATCATCATGCCTCGAATGCCCAATGTTGAACCAAGCAGCAGATCCCATAACAAACCAAGGATCAAAGCCGACCCTACGTTGACTCGATGCGGCAACGCTAAAACCCAATAGCATGTCACCAGCAGTAACCACGATGGGCGCAGTAGATCCAGCTCACCCGGCCAAGGGATAGTTTGTAAAACCAGAGCAAAGAGAAATGATGCACCAATCACCAATTTACTTTTCACGACACTACTGGCCATCGGTTGCTCCCTCTAACATTTTCTCTGGCGTAACTTGCAATACTTTCTGCTGCCTATCTTCGTTAGGCCAGATCAACAGCAAATAGCGTAGACGATCAAAATCCACCACGGGATCGGCGGTGATCGACACAAATTCACGCTGGGTATCTTTGTCGACCACCGAAACGTGTGCGACAGGATAACCTTCAGGATATACGCCCCCTAAACCTGATGTGACGAGCAAATCGCCCACTTCAATATCGGTGCTGGTGGGAATGTGTTCCAATTGAATACGATCCACCTGGCCATTCCCTGAAGCAATCACTCGAATATCATTACGAATAATTTGCACTGGAATCGCACTATTGGTGTCAGTCAGCAACAACACCCGGCTGTTATGCGCCGCCACAAAAGTCACTTGGCCAACAATACCTTTATCGTTGATAACGGGTTGCCCTTCGTAAACGCCATCCGTTCGCCCTTTATCAATCACAACTTGGTGACGATAAGGTGAGGTATCGACCGCCATCACCTCAGTGACAACCTTCTTTTCATCACGAACAAAAGAAGATCCAAGCAATTTACGTAACCGTTGGTTCTCTTCGCGGTATTGATCAAACAAGATCAAATCACTTTTCAAGGTGATCGCTTCTCGTTTTAAACGTTGATTCGATTCAATCAGTTTTTGATGAGTGGCGAATCGCTCATACAGATCATCAAACATGCTGCGCGGTAAATCCGCCATGTATTGAATGGGAGCCACTAAGCTATTAAGAAAAAAACGAACGTTGGAAAAAGCACCTAAACGACTATCAGCCAGCATAAGACTGGCTGATAAAATCACGGCAAAAAAGAGACGTAGCTGAAGAGATGGTCCTCGACCAAATATTGGCTTCATTCTATAAAAATCCTAGATGTCATGATGGGAGCTTTACGGCTCCCAAAGCCATTATTCTTCGCTAAATAGGTCGCCACCGTGCATATCGATCATTTCCAACGCTTTACCGCCACCAAGGGCAACACAGGTTAGAGGATTATCGGCAACCACGACTGGTATTCCCGTTTCTTCGGTCAAGAGGCGGTCGATATCTTTGAGCAGCGCTCCACCACCGGTTAATACCATACCATTTTCTGAGATATCAGAAGCAAGCTCTGGCGGACACTGTTCAAGCGCAACCATCACCGCAGAAACAATACCGGAAAGCGGTTCTTGCAGTGCTTCTAATATTTCATTGGAGTTAAGAGTAAAGCTACGAGGAACCCCTTCAGCAAGGTTACGACCACGAACTTCAATCTCCATCACTTCATCGCCGGGGTAAGCCGAGCCAATTTCATGTTTGATTTTCTCTGCGGTCGCTTCACCGATTAAGCTGCCGTAGTTACGACGCACATAATTGATAATCGCTTCATCAAAACGGTCACCGCCGATACGCACAGAGGAAGAGTAAACCACACCGTTCAAGGAAATAACGGCAACTTCAGTCGTACCGCCACCGATATCGACCACCATTGAACCCGTTGGTTCAGAAACACGCAGACCAGCTCCGATGGCCGCCGCCATAGGCTCATCAATCAAATACACTTCACGCGCGCCAGCACCGAGTGCTGATTCACGAATCGCACGGCGTTCAACTTGGGTGGAGCCACAAGGCACACACACCAGAACGCGAGGGCTTGGTTTGAGTACACTGTTGTCATGCACCTGCTTGATGAAGTGTTGCAACATTTTTTCGGTCACGTAGAAATCCGCAATCACGCCGTCTTTCATAGGACGAATTGCAGAAATATTCCCCGGCGTACGACCAAGCATCTGCTTAGCGGCATGACCGACAGCAGCAACGCTTTTTCCACCACGACCTTTATCTTGGCGAATAGCAACAACGGAAGGCTCGTCGAGGACAATACCTTGTCCTTTAACGTATATAAGAGTATTGGCGGTACCTAAATCGATCGATAGATCGTTGGAAAACATGCCACGCAGTTTTTTGAACATATTCTTCGCTCGTCCTGCAAGAATTAGAAGATAGAAAATTGCACTAAATGTACCAATGCCTTGCGATCACAGCAAGGCGTTGACGCATAAACATGGACTGAAACACGCAATTTCTAACAGATTCCTAACTTAGGTAGAAAAATCTCTATGAATTTGTGTGAATTATCCGGTTAATTTTTTTCACGCCACCAGATTACCCGGTCGCTGCCTCGGTACAATCCAAACTGTACTCGGCCTGAGATACTGTCTTCAAAGCTATCATTAGCATCAGCATCAACACGTAACCAAGGTAACAAAGTTGAAAGATCGTAGCTGTTCGCGACAACACCAGTATTCGCCGAACCTGGCGGAGTATAATCCACACTGCTCACTCCAGAACTTAAATCACCAGCCAATGTCACTTTTACTTCTGGCGGTATCGGTGTGCCATTTTTCAGCACAGTAAAATCCGAGGAATTGAAAACAAAATTATCAATTGTGGGGAGACTGGTACAACTGTCAGCTTTATTTAAAACAAAGCTATTGGAGGTGAAGTATTCACTGGTAATAGGTTGACTTAAGCCACTAGTTTCTGGGCCATAAGTGTCGTGGATCACCAGTTTTCCCCAACGCTGATTCTGACTCTCTGAATATGGAAAATCATAGCCAATACACCCCGAACCACCGCTTGTTTGATAGCACACACCGTCTAAATCTTTCGTATCATCAATCGAGAGCTGTAAAATCACTCCCTCAGCGATAGGCTCTACCGGAGCGTAAGGCTTGTCATAGCGAATTTGAGCATTTTCAAGCCGAGCAATAAAGTTACTTGCATCAATAACCACACTTCCCGGCCAAGCAAATCCCTCCTGCGGGTTTAATAATCCCGGTGTTTCAGTATCAGTGATATTAAAACCTGAACTTTGCGCTGAAAAGTTTCGATAGAGCCAAGGATTACTGTATCGCCACCAGCTACCAATCTTGTAATTCTCCGTCTCACCTTCGCCATTAGTACCCAATTCATCGTAAAATCGCCCTGCTACCGCAACTTCAGGTAACCGATCAAATTTCATTGCCTGCCCCAAATAAGTGAAAGTGCTACATGCTTGAGAAAAACTAGGAGTATTACCCTCTAGGTGTAAATAATAGGGAGTAAAACGGCCTGTAGACCCAGTTGAGGCAACCGAGATCGGCAAATTAGCCGCAGTTAAATCTAAGCCAAGATAGGATGTGGGCGGGGCTAATAAAAAATCAAACACACCAACTTCAGTCACACTCTGTTGAACGGTTGTAACCTCTCCCAGCTCATGATCGTAATTC
>NZ_CAWNHY010000078.1:0-6846 GCF_963874335.1 Vibrio sp. V10_P2A27P122
GCCAGGTACTCTATCCAGCTGAGCTAAGGACGCGCAGAGTTAATGACAGTATCACTAACTTTAAATAAGTGGCGCGCTCAGGAGGATTCGAACCTCCGACCGCCTGGTTCGTAGCCAGGTACTCTATCCAGCTGAGCTATGAGCGCGCAAGATGTGAATTACATCACAAAAATTTTATTTCTGAACAAAAAAATTGACTCATGGTCAATAAATGGCGGTGAGGGAGGGATTCGAACCCTCGATACGGCTATAAACCGTATACTCCCTTAGCAGGGGAGCGCCTTCGGCCTCTCGGCCACCTCACCGCATTTTCACATTCAATCTTACGAAAGAATATGGCGCGTCCTGGAGGATTCGAACCTCCGACCGCCTGGTTCGTAGCCAGGTACTCTATCCAGCTGAGCTAAGGACGCACATTGTTCTTTATTTGGATGCTAAACCAAATAAGCAAGAATGGCGGTGAGGGAGGGATTCGAACCCTCGATACGGCTATAAACCGTATACTCCCTTAGCAGGGGAGCGCCTTCGGCCTCTCGGCCACCTCACCGTCTTGCGGAGGCACATATTACTTTTTACCAAAAATATGTCAAACACTTTCTTGGTAAAAGCGACAAAAATCAAATCAACCGTTGGCTATTTAATCAAAGCGCTGTGAAATTAAACTTTTCTGTCATATCAGTGACTTCAAAGCATAAAAAAGGCCAGCAAAATTTGCTAGCCTTCCTTGTGATAATTAGTAGTTGCTAGGTGCAACACTACCATTACCTTTTTCAGCTTGAATGCGCATGTAGATTTCTTCACGGTGGACAGAAACCTCTTTCGGTGCATTCACACCGATACGCACTTGGTTACCTTTTACACCAAGAACTGTTACTGTCACTTCATCACCGATCATTAGTGTTTCGCCAACGCGGCGAGTCAAAATTAGCATTCTTTGCTCCTTGAGTAATCTCTGTATTATATTGCAACTGCGCTATTATCCACTAAAAGTTATATTTTCGTAAACTATCTATTAGTGCGCTCTCACCCTAAAGAGACATGTTTTAGGTGAAAAGCTAATAGCTCATCTGACGTTATATAGGCCTCATGTAAAATATTGGCTGCCTTATCAACATGTTGTGGCTGCATAACTAGCATTAACGATTGTTTATCAACCGAAAGGGAACTCACTTCGATCCCTTGTTCTGCAAGTAATTCACATGAGCGTTCAACTAATTCCTGAGCTAGTAAACCTACCGTGGTCAATAAACTAACGGGTTCACTATTACGGATTTTGTCATTGAAAACCAGAGCTAATTTAGCACAAGCGTCTCGTTTTATAATGACACCTGTCCATTCTGCCTCTTCGATCACACTCCACACTTCCACACCGAGCATTTGGCACTGCTTGGCTAAACTCGGGAAATGATCATGTTGCACAGTAATAAGCGCCATATCGCGTTGAATCGCAATGCCACATACTGCTTTATGACACTGCTCACCTTTGATTAGACTGCCTGCGTTTACATCAAAAGTAGACAATACGCGTAAAGGAACTTCATTTTCCCACGCATATTGCACACAAGGTAAATGCAGAACTTTAGCGCCTTTACGTGCCATTTCTTCCATTGACGGGAAATCAACGATCTCTAATTTTTGAGCCGTTGCAACCACACGTGGATCACATGTGTAAACACCATCCACATCAGTGAATATTTGACACTCATCGGCTTTAAGAGCTCCCGCTAGCGTCACAGCGCTAGTATCAGAACCTCCACGTCCTAAAGTGGTGATATCCCCATTCTCATTCACACCCTGAAAACCCGCTACCACCACAATATGATCTTGTGCCAGCAACTCGGTAATCGTTCGAGTATCAATCATTTTAATCGTCGCGTCATTGTGTTGATTATCGGTCACAATGTTCGCTTGAGCTCCGGTTAGTGAGCGAGCTGAATAGCCTAATTTATTGAGTGTCATCGCTAATAGCGCCATAGACACTTGCTCACCAGCAGAGAGCAAAACATCAAGTTCCCTTGCAGTTGGTACACTATCGATTTGTTGTGCTAAGCCCAACAGTCGATTGGTTTCTCCTGACATTGCAGAAACAACTACAACCACTTGATTACCATCATTCTTCGCCTTAATGATGTGTTCAGCGACGGTATGGATTCGTTCTATTGAACCCACCGAGGTTCCGCCAAACTTTTGCACGATAAGGGGCTTTTTCACCTATCTTCACCTTCCCAAGACCAAAGTCTCATTAGGACCAAATCGAAAGCAGAGCACTATGTTGAGTATCGATTCAGTAGTTACAAAAACAAAACCAAGCAGATAACTGGCTCGTATCCTATTGCGCCAATTAGACCACTTGGTTTGGTAAATAAAATTACGCCCAATCAAAAAACAGTGATTGAGCGTGACTTATTACAACGGTTTATAGATGCTCAGCAATCCAAGCATCTACGGAAGCTAAAGCGCTAGGCAAGGCATTAACATCCGTACCTCCCGCTTGAGCCATATCCGGACGGCCGCCACCTTTACCACCTACTTGCAAGGCAACCATATTGACCAGCTCCCCTGCTTTAACTTTAGCGGTAAGATCTTTGGTCACACCCGCAATCAAACCCACTTTATCATCAGCCACATTACCCAGCATGATAATGCCACTGCCTAACTGATTTTTTAGCTCATCAACCATACCACGCAGCGCTTTGTTATCGGCGCCATTAAGTTGAGCAACTAGCACTTTCACACCCGCAATTTCTTTTACATTGCTGATCAGATTGGCACTTTCTTTCGCTGCAAGTTTATCTTTTAACTGCTGCAACTCTTTTTCCAAAGATTTCGCTTTAGCCGCCATTTCAGCCACTTTGACTTCATATTGAGCCTGCTGTTGATCCAATAGATCCAGCGCGCCTTCACCCGTCACCGCTTCAATACGACGAATGCCAGCGGCAATACCGCCTTCAGAAACTATTTTGAATAGGCCGATGTCACCGGTGTTACTTGCGTGAATACCACCACACAGTTCGGTTGAGAAATCACCCATCGACAATACACGAACTTCATCGTCGTATTTTTCACCAAACAGTGCCATAGCACCTTTGGCTTTTGCCGCTTCGATGTCCATAATATTGGTTTCAATCGTGTGGTTACGGCGAATTTGCGCGTTCACTAGACGTTCCACTTCTTTTAGCTCTACGGGCGTCATTGCTTCTAAATGAGAGAAGTCAAAACGCAAGCTTTCCGCTTTTACCAATGAGCCTTTTTGCGCCACGTGCGTACCTAATACTTGGCGAAGTGCAGCATGCAACAAATGTGTGGCGGAGTGGTTCAGTGAAATTGCAGCGCGGCGCTTAGCATCAACAATGGCTTTCGCTTCATCGCCTTTGGCGAGTACGCCCTCGATGAGTTCACCGTGATGAGCAATGGCGTTGCCGAGTTTTTGTGTATCTTCAACTTTAAACAAGCCCGTGGCCGTTTGAATAACACCCGCATCACCACATTGACCACCGGATTCAGCGTAGAAAGGTGTTTCGCCCAAGATCAAAATCGCTTTATCACCCGCAGATAGAGTGTCAACTTCATTACCGTCAACAAACATAGCGGCAATGCGGCTCTCGCCTTGTGTCGCGCTGTAGCCACAGAAAGCGGTATTGGTATCAACTTTAATGATTGCATTGTAGTCAGTGCCAAATTGGCCCGCTTCACGCGCTCGTTGACGCTGCTCTTCCATCGCTTTTTCGAAACCTTGTTCGTCAATGGTCAGCTCACGTTCACGTGCAACATCATTAGTTAAATCAGCCGGAAAACCGTAGGTATCGTAAAGTTTAAAGACAGTTTCACCATCCAGTACGCTACCCTCTAAATTATCGAGTGCATCATTGAGGATCGCCATACCGCGTTCAAGAGTGCGACCGAAGTTCTCTTCTTCAATGCGCAGCACTTTTTCTACAAGCGCTTGCTGCTTTTTCAGTTCTTCACCAGCCGTTCCCATCACTTGTACTAATGGGCCAACCAGTTTGTGGAAGAAGGCACCTTGTGCGCCCAATTTATTACCATGACGCACCGCTCGACGAATAATCCGACGCAGTACATAGCCACGACCTTCATTCGATGGCATCACACCATCCACAATCAAGAAAGCACAAGAACGGATGTGATCAGCAACAACGCGTAGCGATTGATTGGAAAGATCGTCATAACCCGTTACATCAGCGGCGGCTTTAATCAAGGCTTGAAACACATCAATTTCATAGTTTGAGTGAACACCCTGCATGATCGCAGAAATACGTTCAATACCCATACCGGTATCAACGGAAGGTTTTGGAAGTGGCTCCATCGTGCCATCGGCATGACGGTTAAACTGCATGAAGACGTTGTTCCAAATTTCAATGAAACGATCGCCATCTTCCTCTGCAGAACCTGGAGGACCACCCCAGATATGATCGCCATGATCATAGAAAATTTCAGTACAAGGACCACACGGACCCGTATCACCCATTTGCCAGAAGTTGTCTGACTCATAAGCTTTACCACCCGGTTTATCGCCAATGCGAATAATGCGCTCAGCCGGAATGCCTACTTTTTTATTCCAGATATCAAATGCTTCATCATCGGTTTCATACACGGTAACCAGTAGACGATCAGCGGGCAACTTGAGTGTTACAGTAAGAAACTCCCACGCGTATGCAATAGCGTCTTCTTTGAAGTAATCACCAAAGCTGAAGTTACCCAACATTTCAAAAAAGGTATGGTGACGAGCGGTAAAACCAACGTTTTCCAGATCGTTATGCTTACCACCAGCTCGCACACAACGTTGCGCCGTTGTTGCACGTGTATAAGCACGCTTTTCTAAACCAAGAAAACAATCTTTAAATTGGTTCATTCCTGCATTTGTGAACAACAGGGTTGGGTCATTAGCGGGGACTAATGATGAACTATCAACAATTTGGTGTCCTTTACTTTCAAAGAACGAGAGGAACGCGCGGCGAACCTCATCAGTGCTCATAAACATGCAGCTCTTCCTGAAATACTCAAGTTAGAATTTTGCGTTATTGTAAAGCATGGACAAGAGTTCGACTAGTTTTCTTATAGAAAAGGCATGGCAGGAAATAAATTGCAGATCAGACGAAGAGTTAAGCTTCCGATGATGATAAAGCGTAGCTAATTTGCTCGAAGCTAAAGCCTCGATACTGCAAAAAACGCACTTGTTTGGCATGTTCTTTTGAACCTTTTTCCGCAGGTTCTCTGAATTTTTTTTCAGCCACTGCTTTTGCCAATTCAAACCAATCTTGAGGCTCTTGATGTAAAGCGGTTTCAATATCATCGCTACTGACTCTTTTTTGGCTCAGCTCTTGTCGAATACGCCGCTCACCATGACCTTTAGTGACATGTTGTCTTATTTGACTTGCGGCATAGCGCAGTTCATCCAAATAATGGTTCTCAAGGCAGTAACTCATTGTTTGAACGATAATTTCCGCATCATACCCTTTACTCATGAGCTTTTGCTGTAGCTCATGCTCGCTGTGATCTCGTCGGCTCAGTAATTGCAATGCGCATTCTTTGCACGATAACGTCGATTTGAATTTAGAGGAATACATACTGTCCCTATTGGTCATGGATAAAACAAAGCCCTGCATTGCAGGGCTTTGTTGAAATATAAACGTGGAGAAGATTACAACTCTTCTTCTTGAGGCATTTCGCTCAAAATAGGTTCTTCAACAATTAACTCGGCTGGATTGAGCAGCATTTCACGTAACTTAGTATCAAGAGCCATGGCTGCGGCTGGATTCTCTCTCAAGAATTTACAGGCGTTTGCTTTACCTTGACCAATTTTATCACCGTTATAGCTATACCAAGCGCCCGCTTTCTCAACCAATTTATGTTTCACACCGAGATCAACCAATTCACCTTCACGGTTAAAACCTTGTCCGTAAAGAATTTGAGTATCCGCTTGTTTAAAGGGAGCCGCGATTTTGTTCTTAACCACTTTAATACGCGTTTCGTTACCCACGACTTCGTCACCCTCTTTAATAGAGCCTGTACGACGAATATCTAAACGAACTGAAGCGTAGAATTTAAGGGCATTACCACCTGTTGTGGTTTCAGGGTTACCAAACATCACACCAATTTTCATGCGGATCTGGTTAATGAAGATGCACATGCAGTTGGACTGTTTTAGGTTACCCGTTAACTTACGCATCGCTTGAGAAAGCATACGTGCTTGGAGGCCCATGTGGCTATCGCCCATTTCACCTTCAATTTCAGCTTTTGGTGTCAGTGCAGCCACAGAGTCAATGACGATAACATCAATGGCACCAGAACGGGCCAAGGCATCACAAATTTCAAGCGCTTGTTCGCCCGTATCAGGTTGTGAAACCAACAGCTCATCGATGTTTACACCCAGTTTTTTAGCATAAATTGGGTCAAGGGCATGTTCTGCATCGATAAAAGCACAGGTTTTACCCACTCGTTGTGCTGCTGCGATCAATTCCAGCGTTAACGTTGTTTTTCCTGATGATTCAGGGCCGTAGACTTCAACGATACGTCCCATTGGTAAACCGCCAGCACCCAATGCAATATCCAAAGAAAGTGAGCCGGTAGAAATGGTTTCAACATCCATTGTACGGTTGTCACCAAGGCGCATGATCGAACCTTTACCAAATTGCTTTTCAATTTGACCCAGTGCTGCGGCTAGCGCCTTCTGCTTATTTTCGTCCATTACTTTCTCCAAACTGTCGCTGTGGGTAGCGGCTCGTTAAATTTTTTATCGACTCTTTAGTCGCCAATTGGGGTTAATTATACTGTTGATTCATACAGTGTCTATAGCTGTGTCGAAAAAATTTCGACTAGGTTCAATTT
>NZ_CAWNHY010000079.1:0-6771 GCF_963874335.1 Vibrio sp. V10_P2A27P122
CCACAATAGTTCTGGATTAACTTTACAATCAGAGATAAAATCAAGCATTAATTTTTCTATTACTTCACTATCATCATTAAATAATACACCTAGCACCTTAAGCTCTTTTTCGATCTCAAGAATATCTTTTTTTAGATCCCCCCGTAATTTGAAGTACTCAATTTCTGTATTAATAAAAAGGTCGCGCAAGTCAATTTTATTCCGACTGATGGGGACTATTTTCTTTTGGTCAACACTTAACCCTTGCCACCATTCAATGAGAAGTTCCCTACATTCATCAATACTCAACTCAAGCCCCCTTTATTCGTTCTAGTCCGTTTTTTTAGTTTTTCCATCAGTTGGTATCTTTTCAAAGCTATACCATTGCTATCCAAGAATCGTTCCCAGACTCCAACAGGAATTTTTGTATATTTTTGTGTTGTATCTAGTGACTTATGCCCAAGGCATTGTTGAAGCAATAACAGCCTATCAAGCTGCGTCTTACCTAAGTCTTCGGAGTTGAGAAGCATTGCTCCAAAACCATGTCTAATCTTATGTGGTGACAATGGATCTTTAATTAGCCCAAGCTTTAAAGCTCTTTTAGATAGCTTAGTGATTAACTTGCTGACTGACCTTTCATTATAAGGATTACCATTTTGATTTAGAAAGGCAGGCATGGGGACCTTGCCCCATTTTCGTTTGTGCTTTCTATATTCGAGACTTGAGTTATATTTTTGGACTCTATTGAGAGTTTCTTTTGTAATAACCGTATATCGATATTTAGATTCTCTAGCACGCCCCTTGTTGCCTTTAATTTCCATCGCGACATATTGGCTAGATATTTGAAAGGTCTCACTATCTACAATTACACTCTGTCGATATGCTCTGGATAGTTTCAAGATATCTTCGTGAAGAATATCTTTAACTTCTGCTCGGCGTACACCAGAGTCATATAAGAATTGGATGAGACACCTTTCACTTTCATGATTAGAAACAAGAATCAAAGCCTCTATATCTAAGAACTGTGCAGGCTTAATTAATGATTCTTTAGCCGTAACGGATAGGCTTCCATTTTTATAAGGATCTTCTTCTCTAATGAGCTTGTAGCCAGTGGGGGGGGCACACAAAAAATGAGAGAAAAACTTTCCATATGTAGCGTCTCTATTGGATATGGTGCTCCCCATTAAGGCATGCTTAACTGACTCGTCTTTATTTTTATCGTTTCTACAGTATTTAAAGTACTTCTGAATTTCATTGGTGTGTACTGTCAACAGACAATCATCGCGTTTGGAACCGATGTGGCTCTTATCATACGTTGTCAGGTACTTGACCAAATAGAGCAAGTTATTTGCGTAAGTTATTACGGATTTATCACTATGGTTATACCTATAGTGTGTTAGGAAATCAGAGATAAGTGGCAACAATTCCATTTGGTCATTGAAAACGGCTACCCCTTCTTCCAGAAAAAGGACATTGGGATACATATCACTGCTTTCATGAGCAACAGAGGTTGATGTATCAATCTTCCCACCAGAAGAAATTATAACTGCCTTATCCATAAACCCTCGAACTGTGCATTGATAATCAGATTAACCTTTACTGATAACGTATTGTGCAACTTAAACATAGCACAATAATTTCATATGCAACTAGGCTGGAGGGTTTTGTTTATTATTGATTGTGCATTTTGTGATAAGGGTTATAAAAGCGGGACATCACACGAGCGTTGCGTACTATTGAGATACAAAGTATCGCCCAACAACGAAAAGTGATGACTGTACATGCAGGGGCGCAAGCAACCCATATGAAACTCACCTGGGTTGTAAAAGTTTAGGATTTCGCCTCTATCATCAACGCCACGTGAAAGATCATCAACAATCTTACGCAGTTGATCAATCTGCCCACCATCCGCCTTGGCCCACGCACGTCCTTGAACGCCGTACACGCGGCCCATATCATCTTCACCTTTACGGTATGGATTGTTAAGCCAAGCTGCATTTAAATTCGCATTCGCATCCCACGTTTTGGTTCCTAAAGCGCGAAAATCGGCTGCATTATCGTAGCCACGAATATAACCAAGTAGCTCAGCAACTGCGGCTTTCCAGAAGCTTTTACGCGTTGTCACTAACGGGAATTGATTCTGACCTACATCGTAGGTGAGATCAGCGTTAACCACCGTTAGGCAGCGTTTGGCTGTACGTTCATTTTCGATCCAAACGCCCTCATCAACAATTCGCTGACAAAGTTCAAGATACTGTTTCACAAACTATCCTTAACACTATTGAGTCACTTTATGGTTAACCTTGTACGCCCATACCATCATCAGTGCACCGACAATGATCATCGGTAGCGACAGGATTTGCCCCATGGAGATAAATCCAGCGAACAATCCTAATTGTGCATCAGGTTCACGAACATATTCGACAAGGAAACGGAATGTTCCGTAGCCTATCAAAAATAGCCCTGAGACTGAACCAATTGGCCGATTTTTGCGGATAAACAGGTTCAATATAATAAACAGCACAATCCCTTCTAAGAAAAACTCATAAAGCTGTGATGGATGGCGAGGCAAAGGCCCGCCGTTCGGAAAAATGATCGCCCATGGAACATCGGTTACTCGCCCCCACAATTCACTGTTCATGAAGTTGCCTAATCGTCCCATACCTAAACCAAATGGAACCAAAGGAGCCACAAAATCGGCGACACCAAAAAACGTTCGGTTATTTTTCCGTGCATACCAAAACATTGCACTGATCACGCCAAGTAGACCACCATGGAAAGACATCCCGCCTGTCCACACTTTAAAAAAATAGAGCGGGTCTTGGAGAAACAGATCAAAATTGTAAAACAACACATAACCGACACGACCACCAATGACCACCCCTAAAAATCCAGCAAACAGCAAATCCGAGACTTGCTCACGAGTCCAGCCACTATTTGGTTTGTCCGCTCTGCGATTGGCAAGCCACATCGCAAAAACAAAACCAACTAAATACATTAAGCCGTACCAGCGAATGGATATAGGGCCAATCGCAATCAGCACGGGATCAATATTTGGGAACTGTATAAAACCCTGAGACATAAACGTGTTCTCTTACTAAAAATGAGGTGAAGATAATAAGTGATTAAAACAGCATAGTTGCCGCTATAACCATCAGAAAAACGGAGAATATTTTTTTCAATACCGCCGTCGGTAACTGAGTCGCGTAACGCGCTCCTAATCGAGTAGTGAGAATTGAGGTCGAAGCAATGGCGACTAACGCAGGTAAATAGACATAGCCAATGCTGTAAGGTGGTAAATTCTCCACTTGATAACCGTGCAAAATAAAACCAATCATGCCAGAGATTGCGATCACACACCCACAGACAGAAGAAGAACCGACGGCTTTACGCATTTCAACGCCATGACGATTCAAAAAAGGAACGGAGAGCGAACCGCCACCAATTCCCGCTAAACTAGAGACAATACCAATACCACTGCCACATAGCATGGTCACCCACGCACCGGGCATCGATCTTTGCATTTGCGCTTTTATCGATAAAAACATTTGAATCGCCAGGCAAAAAACAATCACGCCAAATACTTTCGGTAGATATTGAGTCGGGATCACGTCTGCGATCATTGAGCCAACAAACCCACCGACGATAACGCCGGGCATGAGCCACTTGACGACAAACATATCCACATTGCCCAATTTAAGGTGATTTAATGCCGAAGAAGCCGAAGTAACAATGATGGTCGCTAGCGATGTCGCTAACGCTAAATGCATACTAAGTTCGGCGGAAATACCCGCCTTGGGAAGCAAAAGAAGCAACGCAGGAACGACAATTAAACCACCACCAATGCCCAGTAAGCCAGCCATAAAACCAACGACTGAGCCCAATAACACCAGCAACACCATCAACTCAAAATTCACATTGCTTCCTATTTTTTGCCTGCGCGGATAAAGCCAGCAAAGCCTTTATCTTCAAAGTATGAGTGCATCATATTATAAATGTCGTTGCCGTAAGGTTGCATCAACGCTTTGTCAGCAAGTTGCCGTAACTGTCCTAATTGAGAGTGCCTCACTAAATATTTGACCTTGGCTACGTTGGAGGTATTCATACTTAGCATGCGATAACCCAAACCAATTAATAACAGTGAACCAATAGGGTCTCCGGCCAACTCACCACACACGCAAACAGGTATACGATGAGACTGGCAAGTCTCTAAAATCTGTTTAAGCGCCATCACCACCGCTGGATGCATGGAGTCATAGACATCAGCAACATGTGCATTGTTCCGATCAACGGCCAACAAATATTGGGTTAAATCGTTGGTTCCAACCGAAACAAAGTCCACTTTGCTCGCAATCAATGGTAGAAGATAAATCATCGATGGTACTTCAATCATAATGCCAATCTTGGGCATTATGATCCGATCATCAACGCTAGAAACTTCTCGATACGCTTGCTCAATCAACCGCATTGCGTCGTCCAACTCTTTCGTTCCTGAAATCATTGGCAATAAAATGCTGAGATTTTGGTTATCGCCGCTGGCACGCATCATCGCCCGCAGTTGAATCAAAAAAATATCGGGATGATCGAGCGTAAAACGAATGCCTCGCCAGCCAAGAAAGGGATTGTCTTCTTCAATGGGTAGATAAGGCAGTGCTTTATCGCCACCAATGTCTAACGTTCTCATCACCACCCGTTTATCAGGATAAGCGTTCAAAACGCTGCGATACTGCTGCACTTGTTCTTCTTCTGATGGAAAGCGATGTTGCAGCAAAAAGGAAATTTCGGTTCGATACAGCCCGACACCATCAACCCCTTGGTTAATTGCGATGTTGGTATCCGCACTTAATCCAGCATTGAGCATCACTTCAATACGTGTGCCATCTTGCGTAAAAGGAGCTTCTGCAATGGTTTCATTAACCATTTGAGAAAGTTCGCTTTCTTCATAAGCTAAAGCGCGATATTCCGCCAGAATTTGTCTATTTGGTGAGATAAAAACCTTGCCGCTATAACCATCGACAATGCCCTTTTTACCGTTGATCTCCTTGAGATTAAGTGAAATCCCCATCACTGCGGGAATGCCCAGCGCCCGTGACAATATTGCTGCGTGGGAATTGGCAGCCCCTTCTAAAGAGACCACCGCCAGTAATTTATCTTTAGGAATAGCGGCGAGAATTGAAGCAGTAAGTTCGCGTACCACCAAAATAATCGGTTTATCAAGTTGCTGCTGATCATGCTCAGTGTTGTGCAAAAAAAATAGCAGTCGCTGACCTAGCTCACGAATATCCTGTGCACGCTCACGTAAGTAAACATCTGACATCTTCGCAAAACGGTTGGAATAACTCTCCACAACTTGCCGTAATGCCCAATCTGCACGATCACCTTTTTGGATCTGGCTTTTCAGATCGTTGCGTAGCATCGGATCATTAAGTAGATGAGTAAAGAGATCGAAGATGGCTAACGCATCTTTATTAATATCACTATCGAGTTTTTTTCTTAAACGACGAAAATCGTTCAAGGCGCTTTCTACCGCCAGCACTAGCCACTCTTGTTCTCGTTCAATATCGAGCGTTGAGGCGGGGTAAACATCAGACAGTTGAGGCTGGGTGTCATCCCACCAAAACTCACCAATCGCGATGCCAGATGACGCAGCAATGCCACTGGTGGATAACTGCTTTTTCGAAAGCAGCCACTGCCCTTGTGTTTGAGCATGAGCAATAATCACGGCCACTTGCGCCGCCAGAGTGACAATAAAAGACTCTTCCATCTCACTAAATAAGCGAGGTGTTTTTTGCTGCACGACCAAGACACCCAATACTCGCTTGCGATGAATAATCGGCGTACCAAGAAAGCTTTGATACACCTCTTCGCCAAGCTGTTTGAAGTATTTAAAATTAGGATGTTTCGACGCTTCAGCAATGTTGATTGGCTCAGCTGAACGTTTCACTAAGCCCACTAAACCTTCGTCAAAACCGATGTGGATTTTGTCGCCTTTGAACTTTAAGCCTTGCGTTGCCATCAGTTCTAGACGATGTTTTTCTTCGTTAGCAAGATAGACAGTGCAACACTCGGTACTCATCGCATTGCACGTTTGCTTAACCAAAATATCCAAGGCTTGGTGTACATCTTCTACCTTGGATACTTGTTCAACTATTTCCCTTAGCTGAGAGAGCATGTCTATCCTCTTTTATTTTTGCGCTTACCTTTGTTATTACGTTCTTTAAATGGCATCGCGAATGATGCAAACTCTTTCATGGCACGACGATAAACATCTCGCTTGAAAGAGACTACTTGCCTCACTGGATACCAATAACTGACCCAACGCCAACCATCAAATTCAGGGGTACTGCCGCGCTGCATGTTGATTCTTGATTCATCACACTCTAAGCGCAGAAGAAACCATTTCTGTTTTTGCCCAATACAGACAGGTTGAGAATCCCAACGAACGAGCCGTTTTGGTAATTTATATCTTAACCAATGACGGCTTGTTGCTATGATTTTCACATCTTTCTTTGTAAGCCCAACCTCTTCGTAAAGCTCTCTAAACATCGCTTGTTCAGGAGTTTCATCGTCGTCAATTCCACCTTGTGGAAACTGCCAAGAGTGTTGTCCGTATCGTTTCGCCCAGAATACCTGACCATGGTTGTTACAAATCACAATACCAACATTGAGTCGGTAACCATCGCCATCGATCACTGGCCAACCTCTAGTAAAATCTTAATTGCTTTGATTTTTCCACATATCCCCAATAGGAGCAAACTTACGAGTGTGATTAACACGAGATTTATGTATTCC
>NZ_CAWNHY010000080.1:0-6720 GCF_963874335.1 Vibrio sp. V10_P2A27P122
GTACTCTTCCATATTGCGCTTTTCTGTCCAGCGCACATATGCATAAGGATAATCGACACCCTTCTCTTCGTATGAACGATCATATCGACCCGGACCATATGAAGTAGAAATTTTAAAATCCAACTCTTTTGCGTAGATATCGGCACGATTGATTTCCATGCCTACGACGCCAACCAAAATCACCTTGCCTTTTTTCCTACACATCTGGAAGCTTTGAGACAATGGCCCACTAGAACTAGTTGCGGCAGTAAAAATTACACAGTCAGTTCCATACCCGCCGCTCCACGACTGAATAGCCTTCACACTATCTTCACTGGCACCATTAATACAAATCTCCGAGCCCAGTTGCTTAGCAATATCCAATCGTTTGTCATCAAGATCTATGGTTGCGACTCGCACGCCAGCGGCTCTAAGCATTTGAATAGTCAGTAAACCTAAAATACCAGCACCAACCACTACGCAGAACTCGCCTAGCTTAAGGTCTGCTCTGCGTACACCCTGCATTGCAATGCCACCAAGAGTCACTGTAGAAGCAGACTCAAAGTCTAATGAGTCTGGCATTTTCATCACTAAGTTTTGTGGCACGTCAACTAACTCTGCGTGGTTAGCGAGGCCGGCACCTGCAGCAGAGACCTTATCACCAATCTGAAAGCCAGATACTCCAGCACCGACACCAATCACAACACCACTAATGGAGTAACCAGTAGGATTACCTGCATCGAGTGTACCTTTCACTTTCGCTAGCGTTTTCTGGATACCTACCGATTTAGCCATATTAAGAACTTTTGCTACCTGCGCTGGTTGCTCAAGAGCTCTTTTAATTAAAGGCTTACCGCTATTTGTAACACCACTCATTTCCGTTCCTGCGGAAATACAACTATTAACGACTTTAATTAATAGGCAGCCTTCGCTAACATTTGGCTGAGGCACAGACTCCGCCAACACTTTACCCTTTTTAATTATTGCTTGATACATTACCTAAACCTCTAATTACCAAATGCCTTTCGTGTCGATCAAATTCTCTACTGGCCCTACTTCTCCCTTGAATTCTTTATGATCAACTAGTAAAAGATGAACATCTGCTTCTGTTTTTGCAGTATGAAAATCAACAAGACTTGCTCTATCTAATGAAGCCGGTAATTTTCCGATATTTGGTTCAATCACTAACACAGTACCGCTATGTATAGCTTGGATAGTTTCAGCAATGTATCTCGCCGGGCTTTCTCTAAGATCATCAATGTCAGGTTTAAATGCTAGGCCATAACAAGCAACACTAACATCTTTTGCAGTTTTCGTTGGGTTAGCTAATAGAAAATCCGCTATTGCGAGCTTCACTTTTTCAATAACCCACTCTGGTTTGTTATCGTTCACTTTACGTGCAGTGTGGATTAATTGTGCAGATTCAGGAGTTTTGGCAACAATAAACCAAGGATCAACAGCAATACAGTGGCCGCCAACACCAGGACCGGGTTGAAGGATGTTCACACGAGGGTGACGGTTTGCTAGCGCAATCAACTCCCATACATTAATATCTAACTGATCACAAATAACAGAAAGCTCATTTGCGAATGCAATTTGAACATCACGAGAGCTATTTTCAGTCAGTTTCGCCATTTCTGCTGTACGCGCATTGGTGATAACACACTCACCCTGAACAAATATTTTGTACAGTTCAACAGAACGTTTTGAACATTTGGGCGTTAAACCGCCAATAACACGGTCATTTTCTACAAGCTCACGAACTACATGACCAGGAAGCACTCGCTCTGGGCAATGTGCAATATTCACATCCGCAGCTTCACCATGTGTCTGAGGGAATGTCAGGTCTGTGCGCACTTCCGCTAACCATTCAGCCATTTGCTCTGTTGCCCCAACTGGAGAGGTCGACTCAAGAATGACTAGATCGCCTTTTTTCAAGACTGGAGCAATCGCTTTACTCGCCGCTTCGATATACGATAAATCTGGAGAAGGGATATTGCCTTCTGCGTTTGACAAGAAAGGTGTTGGTACAGCAATCAAAAATGCATCCGCTGGCTCTGGTGTTGTCGATGCTTTTAAGTAACCCTCAGAAACTGCAGCGTGTACAATCATATCTAGGTCTGGCTCAACGATATGAATCTTGCCCTGATTGATTGTATCCACAGCTTGCTGATTAACATCAACACCAATCACTTTCTTTTTTCTTGAGGCAAACATTGCTGCTGTCGGTAGCCCAATATAGCCAAGACCGATTACTGAAATTGTTTCAAATGACATAATTAACCTAACCTTAAAAAACTTAACCTATTAATTCGTTTAAAATTCTTTCGCATGCTTTACCGTCACCATATGGGTTGTGGGCAAAGCTCATTGTTTGATAGGCTGCTTCGCTCGTTAGCAACTCATTCAAGCTACCCACGATAGCATCGACATTAGTTCCTACTAACCTCACTGTCCCAGCTTCAACTGCTTCAGGGCGCTCAGTAGTGTCACGCATCACCAACACTGGCTTACCTAGCGATGGAGCTTCTTCTTGTATTCCACCGGAGTCGGTAAGAATAATGTGCGCACGACTCATTAAGTAGATAAATGGCAAATACTGCTGAGGCTCAATAAGATGGATGTTTTCAATGCCTGCTAAAATACGATTCACTGGTTCACGCACATTCGGATTTAAATGCATCGGGTAGAGTATTTGAGTTTCTGGATGCACTTTCGCTATGGTTGCTAATGCTTCACAAATTCGCTCAAACCCACCACCAAAGCTCTCCCTACGGTGGCCTGTTACCAAGATTAGTTTCTTACTCTCATCTAAGAACGGAAACTGGGCGGCTAATGCTTCGTTCAATTTCTGATTAGATTCGATTTTACCTTTCACCATCAGCAGCGCATCAATGACGGTATTACCGGTCACATAAATATCGTCTGGCGCAAAGTTTTCACGTAGAAGATTCTCTTTCGACGTTTCGGTTGGGGTAAAGTGATACTTCGTCAGTACTCCGGTCAAACGACGGTTCGCTTCTTCCGGCCATGGTGAATAGATATTGCCTGTACGAAGGCCTGCTTCCACATGCCCAACGGCAATTTGCTCGTAGTATGCGGCTAAGCTCGCCGCAAATGTGGTCGCGGTGTCGCCGTGAACTAAAACGACATCGGGCTTAAACTCTCGAAGAACAGGTTTCAGCACTTGAACAATGCGTGCCGTAACATCATTGAGTGTTTGACCCACTTTCATTAAGTTCAGGTCATAATCTGGTGTGATCTCGAATAACTCTAACACTTGGTCTAGCATTTCTCGGTGCTGAGCTGTTACGCAGCACTTTGCTTCAAATCGTTCATCCTCTGCCAATGCATAAACTAACGGTGCCATTTTTATCGCTTCGGGACGTGTACCAAAAACCGTTAATACCTTCATTTTTCCATCTCCTAGCCTCAAAAACTTAATAATATTTTTGCCAACCTAACCACGGAAAATTCATGAACATCACCGCCCGGTAAGGCTTTCGAGAACCTTACTTAGGTAGTTTTCGTCCATTGCGCAGTTCATCCGTTTGCGTTTAATACCACCTTTAAAGGTGGTTTCACTCTTTAATAGGTTCAAACACATCTGCCTGATCCTTGCTAAAGCCTCTACGCGATCATCGGCTCTAATACGAAAGTTGTCCTCACTAAATGCGGTATCAAGGGACCAATGCATGGCCTCTACGCCCCAATGAGAACGCGTCGCTTAAGCAGCGTTTGGGCTTCTAATTCTTTAGAACAGATATAGTAACGAATACTCACATCTTGCTCTGTTGCTACAGCCGATTCTTGGCGGATCGAAGCGACGATGCCCATTGATTTTAGCTCGGGCCATTCATGCTCAATATCACCTAAAACCGACAAATCACGGTTCACTAAAGCCACTCTCGTTTCCGTTCTTCCGGACTTTTTTCTTGAGTACTGTAAGAACTGCCGTCAAAGTCTTGAAGCATGTCCATTCGAAAATAATCATCAAAGGCTTGCTCAAGCATTCCCTGATTACCTTTCACTGCTAACAAATAATCCGCTTCTTTATCGAGAATTTTTTGCGCTATTTTCTTTTGACATCCCATTGGATCAATCGTAACCAAGCAGCCTTTTACCTCTAGCAAGTCAAGTAGCTTGGGGATCGCGGTAATTTCATTACTTTTACTATCAACCTTCTGTTGGCCGATACTCATTCCGTTTGCAGTAGCAAAAGCGTTCACCATGTGAATCGTTCCTTTACACTTCGAGCGGTCATAAGAGCCACGTAATGTTTTACCGTCGATAGCGATGACTTCTCCATCCGTCAGTGTATGGCAGTCCTTCATCCAAGCTATAAAGCTTCTTTGCAACCCTGCCGGATTCATCATGCCCACCACACGAGACAGCGTATCTGCAGAAGGAATACCAGCGTCAAAGTGACCATATCGTTTTAGGAAATCTAAGCGAGCATTGCCAAAGTCAATAATGCCATCCCAGCCATCATGACCCGACAGGACGCCGCAAATTATCAGCAAAATAATATCTGATAATTTGTGATCTACTTTGCTTTCTTGTCGGTAGTCTTTAATGATTTGGAAATGCATAAATGGGTTGGTTAACTCGCTCATATTTAGGCTCCTATATTGTCTAGGAGCAATTAGAAAACAACGAAAATGATCTACAAGCAGATCTTTATTTTCATGTGGTTACATTCAATAGTTGGGATTAGTGATAGGTTCAAAGCGGATTCTTAGCATCTTTGCAGCCCTTATATATCAACGACCTTCATGCGGTTTCCCTAGACCTGCTTTCATCAGGTTTAGATCGTAGTCAGGCGTAATGTCGAACAGATCTAATACTTGGTCGAGCATTTCACGATGCTGAGCGGTGACACAAACCTTGGCTTCAAACGCACATCTTCAGCCAAAGCGTGGACTAACGGCGCCATTTTAATTGCTTCTGGGCGTGTACCGAAAATGGTGAGTACTTTTTTCTTTGTCATTTTATTAACCAACTAGATCATTATTGAAGCCTAAATTTTAAACCCCTATCGCTTTTTTTCTCTAAACACAAACTTCACCAGCACAATCGCGACGCCAAGCATGCCGCCCAGTAACGTTCCAAACACAGCTATCAGTGTTCGTTTGGGCTTATCACGACTCATCGGGGCCTCTGGTTGTTCTAAGTAAGCGTAACCTTGCACTTGGGCGGGTTTGGCTTTACCCAACGATTCAACCTGCTGAACTTGTACCTGCAGCAGCGCCAAACGTGGTTCAAATACACGTAAATCTGTCATGCTTTTCAGCGCCTTCGCTTTGGCTTGTAGAGCTTTACTGCCAATGCTAATAGCAAATAGCTTCTCTTCATTCAGGTTTTGTACTGGCTCGCTAATGTTGGCCGCTTTTGCAATCACTAATGCATTCTGCACACGCGCTAATTCCACCTGCAGGCGCAAATGGGCTTGTTGTTGTAAGCTAGTGTATTGCTGGCTAAGTTGGTTATGTTTTACCGTCAATTTACTGGCAAGATCACTAGTCAGCTGTTGGTTTAGCTGCTGGTTAATAAAGTCGATATAGGCGTTAAGCAGCGCTAAGCTACTGCTCTTATCAATTGACTGAAAGCTGAGATAAAAATCACCTTCTTGTTTCTTACCCACTTCTTGAGCCGTAATCTTGCCATACCACCCTTGATAAAAACGAGCCTGTGTATCGTCGTCACCCTGTTTGCTATTTTGAGTCGCCGAAAAATACGACTGCTCAATGCTTAAAAAAGTAGAGTTACTTTGCATAAAACGCTTTTTATTGTCATTGGAATTAAATGAACGCACAAAACGCAGGAAAATATTGGCCGGGTTAATTAAGTCATCAAGTTCTTTACTCACAATAATGTTGCCATCTTCTTGGTAGAGATCAAACAATGGCTGATACTGCTTCACCTGTTGTTGAAAGGCCACGATTTGGTTTAATTCAGGCTGGCTGACGATCGCTTTAGCGCTCCACCACTGCTGCGCCGTCAATGCATAAATCACCGCCGCAGCAGCAAACAAAACCGTGCACAACAATATGGTTCGTTTCCCTTGCCATAGCGCACTAAACAGCTCACGCAGGTCAATTTCATCGTTATTGCTTTGCTGATAGTAAGAAGGCACAGGTGGGTATGAAGAGTGCGAAGAAGGGGATGGTTGATTCACAGTGTTGATCCTATCATTGGTTTTTAGGCACGCTACCGCCCTTAGGTATCCGCTCCTAAAGGCTTACTGTTTAGTTGTTGCTCAGGCTTTATCGAGTTTGTCAATTCAAGCGACATAGCGTGCCGAAGTTTAAAGCAAAACCCTTTTCAAGGCGAGACGTTCAATGAGAAAAGCGAGCTTTTGTGATTACAGCCCCTAACGAAGCCGCTATAATGCGCATAATTGTTCGTATTATAACCATAGGAATTTTGTATGATCATCGTAACGGGTGGCGCTGGCATGATTGGTAGCAACATTATCAAAGCGCTAAATGAACAAGGCATTACTGATATTCTTGTTGTCGATAATTTAAAAAATGGGCGTAAATTCAAAAACCTAGTTGATCTGGACATTGCCGATTACATGGACCGAGACGATTTCTTGGTACAGATCATGTCTGGTGAGGATTTCGGCCCTATTGAAGCGGTATTCCATGAAGGCGCTTGCTCTGCCACCACAGAATGGGATGGCAAGTATGTGATGCTTAATAACTATGAATATTCTAAAGAGCTACTACACTACTG
>NZ_CAWNHY010000081.1:0-6684 GCF_963874335.1 Vibrio sp. V10_P2A27P122
AAGTGATTATATGTTGAATTTTAGAACTATAGTCGAGGAAGGCAGTGGCAGAAAAATAGAGAGGATCGATGCTAAGAATTATTCCTGTTGCTCTTCGATGGTCGATTATTAAAACAGCACTCAAAGTCTCTTTAGTTGTTGGAACCTTACTAAATCTTATCAATCAGGGGCAGGCTTTATTTGACGGAGCCGTGATTGCCTGGGGCCAAGTACTGCTGAATTATTTGGTACCTTATTGTGTTTCCTCATACAGTGCCGCAAAAACTCAACTGGATAAGGGAGACTAGTATGAGCACCGACGTAGAAATGGGTCGCATAGGCCATGAGAGCGATGAAGGATTCGATGATCCCTGCTTTATCAGCAAAATACGAGAGGAGATGCTGAAATTTGCACGACTTCAGTTAAGAGATGAGGGGATGGCCGAAGACGCTGTCCAAGAAGCCTTGCTGGCAGCTCACCGTAATATCGCAAAGTTTGGTCGTAAGTCAGCGTTCAAGACATGGGTCTTCGCTATTTTAAAAAACAAGATTATCGACTTGTTGCGCAAGAATCAAAGAGAAGTAAGTGTCAGCCAACTCGGCAACGAAGAATCTGATGTGATGGATGAAGTCTTATTTAATCAACGAGGTTATTGGCATGCAGATGAGCGTCCTATTGGGTGGTCGATGCCGATGGAGTCGGTTAAAGATGAGCAATTTTGGTTAGTTTTTGAAACCTGTTTGAATGCTTTGCCTGAAAACCTTGCACGAGTATTCATGATGAGAGAATTCGTTGAACTTGAAAGTGATGAAATTTGCCAAAACCTAGGGCTAACCACCAGTAATTTGCACGTTATGCTTTACCGATCAAGATTGAGATTACGGGAATGTTTAGAGAATAAATGGTTTCGAGGAGGACGCGAGTGATGATGAATTGTAAGCAAGCCACGCGGTTATTGTCTGAATCGTTGGACCGTCCACTATCTATGAAAGAAAAAGCGACGTTGGCGATGCATACGTCGATGTGTTCAGGATGTCGTAATTTTGGCAAGCAAATGGGGACGATTCGACAAATGAGTAAACAATTTGCCCATGAAGAGCATAATGATTCGACGCCAGATTGATTGTGTCGCTCTGCCGAGTCCCTCTACACTAATCAACATCTCTATTTTATCTTCAAATTTCTATAATCATAAAAAACCGAATGCATATTTAGCTTCTTCATCTATAGTTATCATTCATTAACAAAAAAATAATTTCAAACTATGTGTAAGAAACAAGATGTCATGCACGACAAATGGGTAAGAGCTAAAAAACGCAAGCATCAAAGTGGCTAAATAAACTGTCATTTATCGCCACTGGATAGCTCAACAGCTTTACTCTCGTCTGATTGATGAGAGTAGGAAAAACACCATTGATCGCCTGAGAGTCAAACTGCTTTTAAGCAAAGATGAATGGATATAACGAAAGTAAATGGAGATACGTTATGAATAAAGCAATGGTTTCTGCCTCACTAGTCACAGCTCTAAGCACCGCATTGGTAATGGCTGCTGCTCCAGCGGAAGCGGGAATGAAAGATAAAGAAAAATGCTACGGCGTGGCATTGAAAGGGAAAAATGATTGTAAAGCAGGTGCTGGTACATCTTGTGCTGGCACATCGATAAGAGATTACCAAGGTAATGCTTGGTCACTTGTTCCTAAAGGCACTTGTGAACAAACCGTATCTCAAACCTCACCAACTGGATTTGGTCAGTTAAAAGAATTTAAAGAGAAAAATTCGTAATAACATGATGAATTTGAAGACTATCTCGCGTCTTCCAGCATCTATCGGGGTTGGTTTGAAACCTGAACATGTTCAAACCATCCTCGATACTCAGCCTGATATGGGCTTTTTTGAAGTCCATGCTGAGAACTACATGGTGCCAGGAGGCCCCTTTCATCACCATCTTGAACAGATCAGAGCAAACTATCCGCTCTCGATTCATGGTGTTGGTCTTTCTATTGGTGGTGAGGATCCGCTGGATGAAGCACATTTAGATCGGTTAGCCACGCTAATAAAACGCTATCAACCAGAGGCCTTTTCCGAACATCTTGCTTGGTCCAGCCATCAGGGTACTTTTTTAAACGACTTGCTGCCCGCCCCCTACCATGAAAAAACGCTGTCGCGTGTCTGTGAACATGTTCATCGTGTACAGGAAAAGTTGGGTTATCGGATGTTACTTGAAAATCCAGCGACTTATGTTGAGTTTTCTTGCTCTGACCTTTCTGAAGAAGAGTTTATCTGCGAAGTAATCAAGCGCACGGGATGTGGTTTATTGCTGGATGTGAATAATGCCTATATTTCTTGTGTGAACCACGGGCGTAACGTGGCGTCGTATATCCAAGCACTACCATTGTTTGCGGTTGGGGAGATCCACCTTGCTGGTTATGCCGAAGATGTTGATTCGATAGGATCGTCACTTTTAATTGATAGTCATGGAGCACCTATCAGTAAAGAAGTATGGAGCTGGTATCGTTTTGTGATTGAACGCATAGGACCAAAACCGACCTTGATTGAACGCGATAACAATATTCCAGCGTTTGCCGTGTTAGCTGCGGAAGCCAAGCAAGCACAAGATATTATGGATAAGGTTAAAGTGAAATTATGAACAGGGAGAGGCAAGCACAGTGGATGGCAAATATTTTGGCTTCAGATGAATCTTGTCCCGAAGGTTTAACAACCTGGAATGGCTCTGATCCTGAAATGCGCTTTGCCGTCTATCGTAACAATGTGATTGTGTCGTTAATTGATGCCCTCACCGATAGCTATCCAGTCGTTCAATCTTTGGTAGGTGAAGCCTTTTTTCAAGCAATGGCACGCGAGTTTATCAAAGGTCATCCTCCTAGTTCTCCTGTTTTGGTTTGGTATGGGTCTGAATTCCCTGATTTTATCACTTCGTTTATTCCTGCTTCGGGTGTGCCTTATCTTGCTGATGTTGCTCGGCTAGAGTGGATGAGAATTGAATCTTGGCATGCTGCTGATGCTGAGCCTATATCTCAGGAAACATTAGCGGCATGGCTGTCTGATGAGGTCGCCTTAGAACAAACTTGTTTTATATTGCATCCCTCTTTAAACACTTTTGACTCTCAATATCCAATCGCCTCTATTTGGTCTGCTCACCAAAACGAACGGGTTAACCTTAATAACATTGATATCTCGGCTTCGGAAGCCGTGGTAGTGATTAGGCATAATGTAAGTGTAGCGATCACATGCTTAGATCATCATGCCATTCATTTTATTAAGTTGTTGAATGATGGAGTTTCATTTGCTGAGGCGGTCCAACAAGCGGGGGAATTTGAGCTTTCCTATACGTTAGCTTGGTTAATACGAAACCAAGCCATCATCAATATTGTCTCCATAGGGAGTAGTCCATGTTACTGAAAACTATTACGTTGATCCAATCATTCATCAAGTTGCTCACTCGTATACCCGATACTATCATCGCTTTACTGGCTCGTTTTTCTATCGCGGCCATTTTCTGGAAATCGGGACAAACTAAGATCGAAGGGTTGTCTATCGATATTGTCGCTGGCGAATTTAAACTTGGGTGGCCTAGTTATTCGGATTCCTTACTCGATTTATTTCGTTACGAGTATCAATTGCCACTTATCCCACCAGAGATAGCCGCACCCATGGCGGCTTTTGCCGAGCACTTTTTCCCACTACTTATTTTGATCGGCTTTGCTACTCGTTTCTCTGCACTTGCTCTACTTGGCATGACGACTGTGATTCAAATATTTGTCTACCCAGATGCTTACGCAACACACGGCGTTTGGGCGGCTGCTTTACTCTTTTTGGTCGCTCGTGGTCCAGGCTTTATTTCTGTAGATAACCTTCTAACTCGGTGGTTTGTGGTGAGGTAAATTATGCGTATAAGGTCTCGGCTTTCTTTAAGTTAT
Organism: Vibrio sp. V10_P2A27P122; assembly: GCF_963874335.1. Classification (NCBI taxonomy): domain Bacteria; kingdom Pseudomonadati; phylum Pseudomonadota; class Gammaproteobacteria; order Vibrionales; family Vibrionaceae; genus Vibrio; species Vibrio sp. V10_P2A27P122. Next base: position 3,919 of record NZ_CAWNHY010000081.1, read on the forward strand.
GCTGTTTTGTTGGTTTTTTTGGCGGCCATTGCTGTGGTTGCTGCATTACGTTTAGAGAATTTAGCAGCGAATACCCTCACGTTGGTTGAAAAAGACTCTCGCCGTGCAGAGTTAACCCACGCTATTAATCTCCATTCAGAAAGTGCCGCAGGGCGTCTATTGTTGCTCTTTATACTCAATGAACGTGACCAGCGCGTCAATATGTATAAGGATATTGATCGTCATAACGCGTCAATTAACTCCGCTCTTGAAGCGTTGAGATCTCTCATGACGACTCAGCAAGAGCAGAAACAGTTGAAACAACTGTCAGTTTTACGAGCACAGTTTGATGAGCACTTTACGGCCACGGTCGAGGCTCTGGAGTTTGATGAGCGTCCCGAAGCGATAAGACTCATGTCAGGACCTACTCATCAGTCGTTAAAAAGCTTGCTTTCATTAACCTCAGAGCTGGCTCAATACCAGCAGCAATCCATGGAACAACGCCAAACCGAAACGCTTGAACTCGTTCATACCTCGATTCGCACAGTCCTGATATTGGGCATCTGTGCACTCTTTACAGGGGCGTTTATGGCTTGGTTTATGACCCGCTCAATTATGATGCCACTTAGCCAAGCGGTGAAAGGAACGACGGCTATTACCCAGGGAGACCTGAGCAATATGCACATGGTCACACGCAAAGATGAGCTTGGAGACTTATTGTCTGGGATGACGAACATGCGCGAACGCTTACGAGATATGATTACCGCCATTAACCATAGCTCAATACAAGTTAATCATTCAGCAACGGCTTTGCAAAGTGCTTCATATAAGGTTAGATGTGGCTCTGCGGAGCAAAATTCACTGGCACAGGCTATTGAATCTTCTATCGCGACTTTCTCTGAAGGTATTTCTTCTTTAGCCTCTAATGTTCAAACCACTCGTGATGAAGCCAGTAAAGCGCATGATATGGCCTCTCAAGGTTCGCGAGAGATCGTAAGAGTATCAGACGAAATTGTCACTATTGCCGCGACGGTTGAGAAGTCGGCACAAACGGTCGCCAAGCTTGAACAGAGCGTTTTAGAAGTCACTAATACGGTGAGTGTGATCCGTGAGATCGCAGATCAAACCAACTTACTTGCCCTTAATGCGTCGATTGAAGCGGCGCGTGCAGGAGAAAGTGGACGTGGTTTTGCAGTTGTCGCTGATGAAGTCCGTACGTTAGCGACTAGAACTGCCGATGCAACAGGAAAGATCGATCTTGTGATTGCACAAATCACTCAACAAGCTAAAGAATCTATCCTTGAAATCGAACGAGGTAAAAGTGGTATGGAAAAAGGAACAGTCTTAATTCGTGGCATTATCACACCGTTGGATGAGTTACGTGTGGGCGCTCAACATTCATTAGAAAGTTTAGATAAATTAAGTTTAATTGTGAGCGAACAAGTGAGAGAAAGTCACTCGATTGCGGCTCATGTCCAAGAAATTGTCGAAAAAACGAGAGCAAACCAAAGTGCTGCTGATGAAGTGGCAGAGATCACCAAAGTATTGGGTGATACGTCCCAACAACTTCATAATACCGTAGCGAGTTTCCGCACATAGCGGTGTATTCATGAGAGGTTAATATGAGTCTATGGAAAAACTTATTTACTTCCAGAACAACCGATAGGGAAAAGTTGCTAGAAAGCTTATTAATCTTGGCTTGGGTTGTGGAAGCAAAAGATCCTTACACAGGAGGTCATCTTTGGCGGGTATCGAAATACGCCAACCTATTAGCTAAAGCAATGAGCTTAGACGGAAAAACTATAGCAAGGGTGACTTTGGGAGGGTTCCTACATGATCTTGGTAAAATCAGTGTTCCCGATAATATTCTTACTAAACAAGGTGCTCTAACAGACGAAGAATACTCTGTGATAAAAACGCACCCTACCGAGGGGGTGCGCTTAATATTCAACCATCCACTCTCTTCAATCGTAATAGATAGTATTGGGTTACATCATGAACGTTTTGATGGGATGGGGTATCCGAATGGAATGGCGCAAGATGACATTCCACTAGAAGCTAAAATTGTAGCAATTTGTGACGCTTTTGATGCGATGACGAGTCAACGCTCCTATCGAAGTGCAATGAGTAAAGAAAAAGCGTTAGCGATCATTAAAGACAATTTAGGCTCTCAATTTGATCCTACCGTTGGTCAACTTTTCATTGAGTTAGGTAAGGAAAGCAAATTCGATGAGATTATCCTGCATAGTGACGACCAAATACCGCTGCATAATTGCCCCACATGTGGTCCTACGATTACTCGGTATCGAAATGATAAAGTTGGCTCTACTTTACACTGTCCAGTGTGTTTATCTCAGGTTGAACTGATAAATGAAGGGCAAAAAATCAATATTAAACCGACAATGAATACGGTATCAAAAGACCAAAAACGCGAGCCAGATTATAAACTGATAAAAAATGTAATTGTTCAAACAATCAAAAACACTCCAATCGATGACTTACTTTAACCAAAAAAAGCCTTGCATTAGGGAGGCTTTAGATTCTATCGTCTCAGTAATAGAGGCACCGTCGTGTCGGTAATAATCCTCGTCGTATTACTTCCGACGAAGAATTGACTAAGAATTGACGAAGTTTAGAATGCCCATTAATAAATAGTCAACTTTCTGATTAAAAAGCGGATTCGCATTACGCAGATTAATTCATTACTTTCTAATGTAGAGGAGTCGCTGACAAGGAAATGTCCACAAATGAGTTACAGGCTCAGAGTCATGTGTGTGATCACCGAGC
>NZ_CAWNHY010000082.1:0-6600 GCF_963874335.1 Vibrio sp. V10_P2A27P122
GAGTATTTTTGACCACTTTCAGGCACGCTATGAAGCCGCCAAGGATGAAGAGCTATCACTGCAAGAGTTTTTAGCTCTGTGTAAAGAAGATAAAAGTGCTTATGCCAATGCAGCAGAGCGGCTGTTAATGGCGATTGGTGAGCCTGAGCTGATAGACACAGCAAAACACCCCCGATTGAGTCGTATTTTCTCTAACCGGGTGATTTCTCGTTATAAAACTTTTGAGGATTTCTATGGCATGGAAGAAGCCATAGAACAGATTGTTTCCTACCTCAAACACGCTGCCCAAGGTTTAGAAGAAAGAAAACAAATTCTTTATCTACTCGGTCCAGTTGGTGGCGGTAAATCTTCACTGGCGGAGAAACTCAAAGCTTTAATGCAACAAATGCCTATTTATGTTTTGTCTGCAAATGGCGTTCGTAGCCCAGTCAATGACCACCCATTTTGTCTGTTTGATGTGGTTGAAGATGGCGAAATCCTCAAGCAGGAATATGGGATAGAAAAACGCTATTTACGCTCAATTACATCACCTTGGGCGGCCAAACGCTTACACGAGTTTGGTGGCGATATTTCCAAATTCAAAGTGGTCAAAGTACGACCTTCAATTCTCGATCAAATTGCCGTCGCAAAAACAGAGCCCGGTGATGAAAACAACCAAGACATTTCGTCACTGGTTGGGAAAGTGGATATTCGAAAACTCGAGCATTTCTCGCAAGATGACCCCGATGCATATAGCTATTCCGGTGCACTCTGTAAAGCCAACCAAGGGTTAATGGAGTTTGTTGAGATGTTCAAAGCGCCAATTAAGGTGCTTCACCCACTCTTAACCGCCACGCAAGAAGGAAACTTCAACGGTACAGAAGGGTTATCCGCCCTACCCTTTGATGGCATGATTTTAGCGCACTCAAACGAATCTGAGTGGCAGACATTCCGTAACAACAAAAACAACGAAGCGTTTTTGGACCGGGTTTATATCGTTAAAGTCCCTTACTGTTTACGCGTCTCGGAAGAAGTGAAAATTTACCAAAAACTGCTTGAACACAGTGAACTATCCAAAGCGCCATGCTCACCAAGCACACTAGAATTACTTGGTCAATTTAGTATCCTCTCGCGCCTAAAAGTGCCGGAAAACTCGTCACTCTTCTCTAAAATGCGCGTCTACGATGGTGAAACGCTAAAAGATACCGATCCAAAAGCAAAAAGCTATCAAGAGTATCGTGACTACGCAGGTGTTGACGAAGGGATGTCTGGTTTATCGACTCGCTTTGCCTTTAAAATACTGTCGCGCGTATTCAACTTTGACCAAACGGAAGTTGCGGCTAACCCCGTTCATCTGTTCTATGTCATCGAACAGCAAGTTGAACGCGAGCAGTTCCCTCAAGAAATCGCTGAACGATATATGGAGTTTTTAAAAGGCTACTTAGTGCCTCGTTATGTCGAGTTCATTGGTAAAGAGATTCAAACGGCTTATTTGGAATCTTACTCTGAATATGGTCAAAATATTTTTGACCGCTACGTTACTTATGCTGATTTCTGGATCCAAGACCAAGAGTATCGTGATCCTGAAACTGGCCAACTTTTCGATCGTTCATCGCTCAATAACGAGTTAGAAAAAATCGAGAAAACAGCAGGCATTAGTAACCCGAAAGATTTCCGAAATGAAATCGTCAATTTTGTACTGCGTGCGAAAGCGCACAACAATGGACAAAATCCGGTTTGGACCAGTTACGAAAAACTGCGTACCGTCATTGAGAAAAAAATGTTCTCAAATACCGAAGAGCTACTTCCTGTTATCTCTTTTAATGCCAAAACCTCATCGGATGATCAGAAAAAACACGACGATTTTGTCGCTCGTATGATGGAGAAAGGTTATACAGAAAAACAAGTAAGGCTGTTGTCTGAGTGGTATTTACGCGTCCGTAAATCTTCTTAACTTCAAGCAAACCAAAACCTGTACATGCGTTAGCCATACCAACAATGGCTAACGTAAAGGTGACGTTTTCAAGGGGATACTCATGGCGCAATTTATCGATAGAAGATTGAACGGTAAAAACAAAAGCGCGGTCAATAGACAACGCTTTTTACGCCGTCATAAAGAGCAGATCAAAGAATCTGTTGCAGACGCAGTGAATCGTCGCTCCATCACCAACACCGAGTCTGGCGAAGATGTGTCGATCCCAAATCACGACATCAAAGAACCCGTGTTTCATCAAGGAAAAGGCGGCCTGAAAGAACGGGTTCACCCGGGTAATGACCAGTTTATTACTGGTGATAAAATTGAGAGACCTAAAGGTGGCGGACAAGGCAATGGTTCAGGACAAGGTGATGCGAGTGCTGATGGCGAAGGCCAAGATGAATTTATTTTCCAAATCTCTAAAGATGAATATCTTGATCTACTGTTTGAAGATCTGGAATTGCCTAATCTAGAAAAAAATCAAATCAATAAGATTACAGAATGGAAAACTCATCGCGCGGGTTTCAAAACGGCAGGTGTACCGTCGAACATTGCTGTAGTTCGCTCTTTGCAACAATCACTGGCTCGCCGCACCGCAATGACAGCGGGAAAACGTCGTTTAATGGGGGAGTTAGAAGAAGAGTTACTGCGCATTCAAAATAGAGAGCCCGCTCAAGTATTAGAAGAGAAGCGACTTAAGCAAGAAATCGAAGCGTTGCGTAAAAAAATTGAAAGTGTGCCGTTTATTGATACGTTTGACCTACGTTTCAAAAACTTTGAAAAACGCCCCATTCCATCGAGCCAAGCTGTTATGTTCTGCTTAATGGATGTGTCGGGTTCAATGGATCAAGCGACTAAAGATATTGCCAAACGTTTTTACGTGTTGCTGTATCTATTTTTAACTCGCACTTATGAAAATGTCGAAGTGGTGTTTATTCGTCACCATACGCAAGCCAAAGAGGTGGATGAGCACGAGTTCTTCTACTCTCAAGAGACCGGTGGCACGATTGTTTCTAGCGCCCTGAAATTAATGCATGAAATCATTGAACAACGCTACCCACTCGGCGAATGGAACATCTACGCAGCTCAAGCATCCGATGGTGATAACTGGGCTGATGATTCGCCTCGTTGTAAAGAACTCCTCACCAATAAGCTTCTGCCATATTGCCAGTATTACGCTTATATTGAAATCACTCGTCGCTCACACCAAACCTTGTGGCACGAGTACGAAAAATTACAACCCTCATTTGGCAATTTTGCGATTAAAAACATTCGCACCGTGGATGACATATTCCCTGTATTTAGGGAGCTATTCCAAAAGGAAACAGCTTAGGGAGGCATACTAATGACAACAAAAGCGAAAGGTACTTCAAAACGCAAGAGCAAATTGTTACCAGACGGGCCTGACTGGACGTTTGAGCTTTTGGAGAAATACCATACTGAAATACGCCGGGTAGCTGAGTTTTATCGTCTCGATACTTACCCCAATCAAATTGAAGTTATTACCTCCGAGCAGATGATGGATGCCTACTCCAGCATTGGCATGCCGATTAATTACAGCCACTGGTCATTTGGCAAAAAATTTATTCAAACGGAACAAGGTTACAAACATGGCCAAATGGGGCTCGCGTATGAGATCGTTATTAACTCAGACCCATGCATTGCCTATTTAATGGAAGAAAACACCGTCACTATGCAAGCCTTAGTGATGGCGCACGCTTGCTATGGTCACAACTCGTTTTTCAAAGGCAACTACCTTTTCCAAACTTGGACGGATGCGAGTTCTATCATTGACTATCTCTTGTTTGCCAAAAACTACATTTCAGAATGCGAAGAAAAATATGGCGTACCCGAAGTCGAATCGCTGCTCGACTCATGCCACGCGTTAATGAATTATGGTGTTGACCGCTATAAACGACCTGAAAAAATATCGATAGCAGAAGAAAAAGCACGTCAAGAAGAGCGCGAAGCTTATCTACAATCACAAGTTAATGAACTGTGGCGCACCGTGCCCAAAGCAAAAACCAAAGAAGAAGATCTTAAAGTTCGTTTTCCAAGTGAGCCACAAGAAAACATTCTTTATTTCATTGAGAAACATGCGCCACTGCTTGAGCCATGGCAACGGGAGATCGTTCGTATTGTGAGGAAAATAAGCCAATATTTTTACCCACAAAAACAGACGCAAGTGATGAATGAAGGCTGGGCCACATTCTGGCACTACACTATCTTGAATCACCTTTATGATGAAGGTTTTGTTTCTGAGAAATTCATTCTTGAGTTTCTACACAGCCACACCAGTGTCGTCGCACAACCTTCTTACAACAGCCCCTATTTTAGTGGCATCAATCCATATGCACTTGGCTTTGCTATGTTCCGAGATATTAAACGTATTTGTGAAGAGCCAACCGATGAAGATAGGGAATGGTTTCCTGAGCTTGCTGGCACAGAATGGTTAGATGCGCTTCATTTTGCTATGCACAACTTTAAGGACGAGAGCTTCATTAGCCAGTATCTTTCACCTAAAGTAATGCGCGATTTCAAGCTGTTTGCCATTGTGGATGACGATCGCAAGAATTTTATTGAAGTTAGTGCCATTCACGATGATATTGGCTATCACGCCATCCGTGAAAAGCTTGCGGCACAGTACAATCTCAGTAATTTAGAACCGAATATTCAAGTTTATAACGTGGATGTACGTGGTGATCGTTCACTGACGCTTCAACACGTTCCACACGATAGAATTCCTTTAGATCAAAGCTGTCATGAGGTACTAAAACACCTTTACCGCTTATGGGGGTTTGATGTCATTTTAGAGGAAGTCAAAGAGAGTGGCCGACGTGAAATTTTAGCGACTTGCCCACCACACGGCGAACGTGGCACATAAGAACAAGTCGTTACCTTAAATATCGACTTCATAATGCGCGACCTCATTCGTTGCGCATTTTTTATTAAAAAAATATTTGTAATACATCCTTACAGCTTTGTTCACATTTCATTCATTAAATATTTGCTTAAATAAAATCACCAATATTTATAAGGGTATTTAACTAATGAAGCACAACAAAATCATCATCGCTATACACTGGGTTATAGCATTACTGTTCGTATTGCTGTTTTTAAGCGATTCATTTCGTTCATTCTCCGATAAAGGTAGCGAAATGCGAGTGTTATGGCTGAACTTACATGCATGGTTTGGAGTCGCTGTTTTTGGATTATCGATGATTCGTTTAGCCGTAAAACTAAGCACAACAGCACCAGCGCCAGTGTATGAAAGTGACCTTATGCAGAAACTGCTATATGGAGCGCATGCTGCCCTTTACCTCCTTACATTGCTTGTTCCAATCAGTGGTTATCTTCGTTTTGCAGGAAAAGGTCGGACATTAACTCTGGCAGGCGATGCTATTCCCTCATTGATAGGTAAGAGTGATTGGCTTTATAACATAGGGAAAACTTTACACGGGGAAGTAATGCAGGTGATTGTATTGACTGTTATCGGTGGTCATATCGCAGCGGCTCTTTATCATCACTTCATCGTAAAAGATCAGGTCATGGCACGCATAAAACCGTGATTAACTCAGTGATAAAAAGGAGCATAATTGCTAATGCCGTTCACTTAAGGTGAGCGGCATTGTATTTTCTAGGATATCGGCTTGGCTTTTTCTTCACGACTCTAGGGAAGGCTCTTTCTCGCCTTGGCTCAAGTATTAAGCTCCCACTCATTGCATAGAAGTTTTGGAGTTGCCTCGGTATGGCTCCCGGTGACGAGTAGGGAAGCCCCACTATTAGGCGCATGATGTGGGCTAACGCTCCATTGAAGCTAAGTTGGTATGGCAAGTAGTCTCCATTCAACGTATTACACATCTGCACCATTTGATATCTGACTAAGTTGTATGTCAGTAGTATTCCCCAGAGCTCTTGTCTCACGAGCTCTGGGAGTCGGCTTCGCAGTGTAAGGCGGTTACCCAGCATGTATTGTTTTTGCTCTCGGTACCCCAGTTCAATTTCCCAACGGTATTCATATAAACCGACTATATCTGATTTGGGATAAAGCATAGGGTCAGCCATTGAGGTGAGAACATCGTATTGCTTCCCCTCTTTGACTCTCGTGATTAAACGTACCACAACCTCTTCTTCTAGCTCTGGCCATTTCTTACGCGCTTGCGGATTACTCTTCAGTTTTATCAGTTTATCTTGTCGGCCAAAAGACTGAACAACTTCATAAATCAGCCCTTTTTTCATCGGGATAAGCCAATGGCGATTGATGCCGTGCGAACGCCATGCTTGAAGTAAACCTAGGGAGTAAAAGCCTTTGTCGAAGAGCGTTAAGCTGTTATCGGGGGTCGTTTCGATAAGCTGCTCTGCCAGCTTCATTTCATTGACGGTATAACAGTCAAAAGCACTGCCTGTGATTAAATGACTGCTCAGCTCCATCTGACAGACCATGCGCACCTGTGGGTACTGTGTTTCTTTACCATCACGATTGGTAGGCTTGGCAAACGCTTCAGCATTGTCTTTCGAGTCTTCTGTTCTCCATAAAACCCCATCAACACCCAGTAACGTAAGTCCGTTCCAGTTTGGTAAGTTAGCCTGTTTGAACCAATGACTTTGCGTACACTCAAAAAGCGCTTTAGCCGCTGATTCACCAA
>NZ_CAWNHY010000083.1:0-6486 GCF_963874335.1 Vibrio sp. V10_P2A27P122
CTCATGATCAGATCCTTTTGTTCGCTTGGATTGTTACTTCTTATAATAGATTTAATTGGGTTAATCAGCCGCAACGCCGGCGGCTAGATAAGGAATAAGTAAGTCGACGACGGCTTTGGCATCCACTTGGTTGCCAAAATCACTTTCGGCAATCTCAGCCAATGCTTGGCTCGACGCCATGGTAAAAACACACGTGCCTAACGTGAAGTGCAAACGCCAGAATAGAGTTTCAGGCGTCAGTTTTGGGTTCGCCTTCATCACTGACTGAGTAAACAGTGACAATACATCGCTGTAGCGTGTGGTGATAAACCAACGCAAATGACCTTGCACATCGGTATAGCCGCGACCAATCAACAACATAAAACGGCTGGTACCGTTGGGCCTAACATCATTCAACGCACGTAATGGTGTACGCAATGACTCAAACACTTCCGACATTTGATATTCATCTTGGGAGTTTAACTCCTGCAGCGCTTGTTGAACGGCAGGCATAAATGCTTCTAAATAACGATTCAACACTGCACGCACTAACGTTTTCTTATCACCAAAATGGTAGTTAACCGAGGCTAGATTTACTCCAGCTTTGCTGGTGATAGCTCGTAACGATGTATCGTTGAAGCCATGTTCAGCAAACAATCCCTCTGCAACATCTAGGATTTTTTCTTTGGTACTACTTCTTGGTGCCATTTCAATCACTCGTATCAAACAGGTGTTTGAAATATACTATCGACACAATTAATTAACAAGCAATTAACATCACATTTTTACGAAATGATCGGAGCTGAAGAGTAAAATAGAAGTAAGCTAATGAAAGATAAATATTTTAAAAATAAATTGAAAAAAATGGCTTTGAGATGGAACTGATTGTGAAATGCTCAGTCTCAATAAGTGTAGTTAGCAGAGCATTAAGAATTTTACAGGCCGTCAAATTTTTCTTCTTACTGTAACTACCGATATGCTGCTTTTTCTTATTAACTCCTATGTTTATTTGTATCCGCCCAGCGCCTTTTGCTCTGGGCTTTTTTTTGCCGCATGAGAGGCAAAGCAGTAACTGACGAGCGATAAAATCGGCCAACACTGCAATTTTTACTCAGGTCAGTATATACTACGGCCCTTTTCTGCTCGAAAATCATCATGAAACTGTCTGATACCCCGATAACGCAACATACTTTTTCCAATAACCGCTTCTATTTAAAACGTGATGATCAACTTCACAGCCATTTTTCCGGAAATAAAGCGCGTAAGTTCATGGCGTTATTGGATAGCGATTCCCCCGGCATCAGCACTTTAATCAGCTATGGTTCGGCGCAGTCCAATGCTCTCTATTCTCTGGCAGCTCTTGCGCGCATTAAAGGGTGGAAATTTGAGTTTTATGTAGACCACATTCCAACGTGGTTACACCAAAGGCCGATTGGCAACTATCGTGGTGCACTGGATTTAGGAGCGCACATCATCGAAGTTAGCCCCATCAATATAATGCCACCCGAGCAGTATATTGATACGATCCGCCAGCCTGATGCTTCATGCTTAGTCGTACCGGAAGGCGGTCGCTCAAAGATGGCCGAAACGGGCATTAAGCAGTTGGCTCTAGAAATTCTCAACTGGATGAGAATGGAGACAAAAACGCAATTCGTCGTTGCGTTGCCCTCCGGGACAGGAACCACTGCGATCTACCTGCAAAAATATCTAAAACCGCACGGCATTGAGGTTCTGACCTGTGCTTGTGTAGGGGGAAATGACTACCTCATCCAACAATTTGACGAGCTTGAAGAGCGCCAGTACCCTACGATTATATCTACAGAGAAAAAGCATCACTTTGGACGATTGTACGAAACCGATTATCGGATGTGGCAAAATCTACTTGAGCAGACTCATGTGGAATTTGATCTGTTGTATGACCCTATGATGTGGCAATGTTTGTTACCTTGGATGGAAGCTCATCCAGAAAAAACGGTGATTTATATTCATCAAGGTGGGTTACTGGGCAATGAAAGTATGCTGCCCCGCTATCAGCGGCAATTTGATTAACTACCTCACTATAAATAGGAGATACACCATGCTGAAGTACTGTGTTTGGTTATTATTGATTGCTCCTAGCTTTGGCTACACGAAAGTAATCAATACCGCTTCGTTACCGGTTGTGGTGGCTACAGAAGGTAAAGCTTTACAACGTGTTTGCTATTATAAGGACCAAGCTTATTCTATCGGTGCAGTGATTCAAGTCGGTGAGCTGTATATGATCTGCCAAGAGGCCAATGATTTTGAAACCAATGGCCCCTTAAGATGGGTGTTACTGACTCAACAAAAATAGTGAGAGAAAGGTTAGTTTAAGCCTCCCATTAGGGTGTATTTCACTTCCAAATATTCGTCTAGCCCCTGTTTTGCTCCCTCGCGGCCAAGACCTGACTCTTTGATGCCGCCAAACGGTGCGACTGTAGTTGATATCAAACCTTCGTTAATACCAACAATACCGACTTCCAGTGCCTCACTCAATCGCCAAGCCCGAGCCAGTGACTGCGTATAGCAGTATGCCGCTAATCCAGAATCCGTGTGGTTTGCACGTTCAATCACTTCCTCTTCGTGAGTGAAACGAAACAAAGGTGCAAGTGGGCCAAAGGTTTCTTCTTGAGCCACCAACATATCTTCTGTCATCTCAGTTAATACGTGAGGCTCAAACAAGCGGCTACCGGCTTGAGGCAGAGTGCCATATTGCACTAGAGCGCCTTGCGCGGTGGCATCCGCAATATGTAATTTGACTTTAGCCACCGCCGCATCATTGATTAAAGGCCCCATTGTTACGCCCGATTCCAGCCCATTTCCCACAATCAGCTTGCTGACTTTATCAACCAATTTTTTAACAAATTTATCGTACACGCCCTCTTGCACATAGATTCGATTGGCACAGACACAAGTTTGACCAGCGTTACGAAATTTCGCCACCATCACACCCTCTACGGCGGCATTAATGTCGGCATCATCAAACACAATAAAAGGGGCATTACCACCCAGCTCGAGCGACAACTTTTTGATGTTGTGCACGCACTGTGCCATTAATATTTTCCCCACTCCTGTTGAGCCAGTAAATGAGAGTTTGCGTACCACTTTGCTGCTGGTTAATTGCTGCCCGATTGCGATTGCCTCTCCGGTCACCACTTGCAATAAGCCAGCGGGAAGCCCAGCACGATGCGCCAATTCTGCCAAAGCAAGAGCAGTAAAAGGCGTATCTGGTGCTGGTTTGAGTACCACTGCGCACCCAGCCGCAATCGCTGGAGCACATTTACGAGTCACCATAGCCGCAGGGAAATTCCAAGGCGTGATCGCAGCAACCACACCAATAGGTTCTTTCGATACCAGTATTCTTGCATCCGCTTTATGACTCGGGACAAGCTCACCATAAGCTCGTTTTGCCTCTTCGGCATACCATTCGACAAAGCTGGCAGCATAGCTGATCTCGCCTTTCGCTTCCGCTAAAGGTTTACCTTGCTCGTTGGTTAAAATCAGTGCCAGATCATCGCTGTGTTCAACAATCAATTCATACCAAGCTCTAAGCACTCTCGCTTTGTCCGCCGCTGGCTGTTTTTTCCACAGTTTCTGCGCAAACTCTGCACCCTCAATCGCTTGTTGAACTTGCGCACTATCTAGCTGCGGAACCGTTCCAATCAGAGTGCCGTCATAAGGGTTGTAAACGGTTGAGGTGAGCGAGTTGGATGCACAAACCCATTGACCATTGAGATAACATTGTTGTTTAAAAAGTTGAGGATCACGAAGCTGCATGACAATGCTCCTAGCGATGAATAAGGGGGAGAGAACAGGGTAAAAGGAAACTGAGTCAGGTTCAATTGATAAACGGTATTATTCAGGGATTGCGACTATCTACTCATGAATCAGCCTCGACCCAGCCGCTTCCTATGCAGAAAAATGGCGTTAACTCACCACGTCTTCCACTGTAAAAACTCCCCTTAAGGGATCAATGTTTTGACAATAAGTGTTACCAACCACCTCTTTCGCTTGATACATCGCCTCATCAGCCAAGGCCATTAAATGGTGCATACTATTGGTTTGTAAGGGGAAATAGCTGATACCGACACTAACACCAACGGTTAGGCTTTGCCCTTCAAACTCAATGGGCAGCCCTAAGCATTTGATGATTTGTTTGACTTTCTCTGCGACAAAGTCGTACTCATCAATCAGATCGAGGCACACTACAAATTCATCACCGCCAAGCCTTGCCGCAAAATCAGATTGGCGGATACTGGCCTCTAAGCGAATCGCGATTTGCTTTAAAATTTCATCTCCCGCGCAGTGGCCTTGAGTGTCGTTGATGGTTTTGAAATTGTCCAAATCAATGAAGAGCAGCGCTAACTTCACCTTGGTCCTATTGGCTTTAACGATGGCGTTATCCAACAACTTTTCAAACGCTCGCCGATTAAGTAACCCCGTCAACGAATCATGTTCAGATAGAAACTGAAGCTGATCTTTTTGGATTTTTAACTCTGAGGTTTGTCGCTCAACCTCTAATTGCAATTCATCTTTTGTTACGGTTGTCGTTTTTAGTGAGACCTTCATATGGTTAAAAAAGTCAGCCAAAGCTACAAATTCAATATCCAGATTAACTGGTTCAATCTTGCTTTCAAGGTCACCATACGTCAAAGCTAGGATACCTTGTTTAATTGACGCAAACCCTCTTTTGAAACGTTTCAAAATCAACCACGCAATGCCACTCACTAAGATTGAAAAAAATAATATTTTCAGTGCACTCAACATCAAGGTCATTTGTTGACTCTCAATGCTTTTTGCTAAGACTGATTTTTGTAAGTAAAACAACTCTTCAGTCATATTTTGCACGAGCATATTGTAACGTGAATGTAGCAGCCCTTTTGCGCTGATTAGAGAGTTGCTTTTTGCTTCAGCATCTTGATGAGTAAGCTTTTTTTCTTGTTGCAGTAAGACGGCAAGGCTAGTATTCATGCGTTGTAAGTTTTCGATATGTTTGCCCATCATCTTATGATTAAGCAGTCTCTTGGAGAGGCTTTGCTGAGCAATATCAACCTGGTCCAAACTTGATACATCAGAATACTGCAGGAAAATCCAAAGTTGGCTACGCAACAAATCCACACTCAATTGGATCTGCATAATATCTTCTAGATCTTTTTTTGTTTGCTCTTGTTCTTTAAGTAAGCCCCACAGAGAAAAAGTGATCAAAAGGATTAGAAATGCCGTGGATGCGAACAATAATGTCAATTTACGTACAATCGAACTGATCATTTTATCGATACCTTAGTACGTAGCACTTCCTCGATCGGCTTGGAAACAAGCACTGTCCGAAAATCCGGCTTGTCGCCCGCAACCATACCAGCCTCAATCGCCCATCTTGCTTGAAGCTGTAAGTTAGATAAAAGTGCATTACCTAACGACAAACGAAATACATAATCATTCCAAGACCACTCGAGTTGGGGTAACGGAATATTTAAGGCCTGTGCAATCACCTCTCTCGATTGTTCAGGATTGAGGTTAATCCATTCATTAGCCTCTTTTAATGCACGTAATATTGCCACTATCTCATCATGCGCCTCTTCGACGGTTGCTTTCATCGAAAGTAAATTAAACGACAAATGATAAATACCAGATAGCCCAAGGTTCAATACATCGGATGGTGCAGAGGTTTCAGTTTTATAACCGTAAGGTTCCCAAACAGAAATAGCATCAACTTGTGAGGAGAATAATGAGTCATTTAGCGCTTCTGGTGGTAAATAGACTTTTTCAACAGCCATCTCTTTCAGGTCACTGGCAATCAACAATGAATCAAAGTAAAACTCACTGGCACTCGCCTTAACGATGCCTACTTTTTTACCTTCCAAGTCACTCAGGTTAACAATGCCTAATCGCTCTAACGTGAGCAGCTTTAAATCGTTATCTGACTCAACAAAACTGGTTAATAGTGCAAAATCATTACGCTGGAAAAGCTTAAACATAACCACCGACTCAGAGGCAGTCGCATAGTCTACATTCCCACTAAACAAAGCTTGAGAACAGGCCACACCTCCAGAACAGGGCACTAGTTCGACATTCACCCCTTGTTGTTCAAAAAACCCCAAACTGTCGGCAATAATAAAGGAGGAAGAGAGTGGCGTTTGCGAAACCGCTATTCTTACTGCTTTACGCTCTTCAACACGGCTAGCATCATAAAAATGACCAAGTTGCCTATTAAAAATAGCAATAGTGACTACCAATACAACAATAGCCACTGCAACTTTATGAAAGGTCTGAGCTTTGTGCTTTTTCGTAACCATAGCCAATAAGTGAAATTAGTTTTATATATGACAGTTTAGCTCTGAATTGGAATTATTTTTGAGTGAATGGCTATTTAATAACTTTTAGCAGGGGATGCATTGAGATTGTTTAGATTAAACAGTGAGTTAATCTTGAGTTAACATGGTATTTTACGCACAAAAAAAACCGTAGACGATCGTCTACGGTTTAGAATAT
>NZ_CAWNHY010000084.1:0-6478 GCF_963874335.1 Vibrio sp. V10_P2A27P122
GTATTGGTGACTCGAGTTATGGTTGGGCTGATTTTAGACGATATTTGGTAAGCATGAGTGCAAAAGCCTCATGGTTATGTTTGGCTCTATCAGGGATGCGGGTAGATGAGTTATACAGAATTAGCCCGGTTTATGGTGCTCAGAAAATATCGTTTGATAAAAATGGTTGTGAGTCCGATACGGGCAAGGAAATCATTTACTTTTTAACTACACGCCAATCTAAAATTACGCTAAACAGCCAAACTAAAGACGATGTTTTTGTTACTACTAAAGTAGGCTTAAAAGCCTTTCATGTGGTCAATGCCATTCATACGCCGTTTCGAAGCAGGTTTGCAGAAGATGACAGCCACCGAATGTTTGCAAATTTATTAGATTTATTTTATTTCACTCAGTTGGAAAAGTCGTCGCTGGCTGCATCTATCCAAATTAATTTTAACAAAGACAATTTTGATTTTATTCTGACGGCCGAGGATATGGGGTATTTACAAACCTCCGACCCAACCCAGACATCTTTTAAACAAAGCGATAAATTTCACTTCACGCCACACCAAACACGACGTTCACTTGCGTACTATCTAATTGGTTATGAGTTATGTTCTTTCCCTGCATTGAAGCAACAGTTATCGCATTTATCGATGGCAATGACTCGATGGTATGCCCGCAATGCCTATTCATTTGAAAAGCTTTATAGCGAAATACGAAAAGAGCGGGTTACGCAACAGGCTGAGATTTTTGCTCGCATATATCAAAAAATGGCGAATGGTGAGCGTATAGCAGGTGGTAAAGGGCAGGCAATGATTGCTGAAATTAGTCGAGAAGGTGAAAGTTATTTTGAATATGGGGTAAACAAACGTAAGTTATCAAAGGATTACTGGATTGATCAGTTAACCAATGGTAAAGCTCACCTACATGCTGTTGCGCCTGGTCTGTATTGCACCAACACACTATGCTCTATGCGCATCAATATTGATTTAAGTGAGTGTGTGGATTGCGAATATGACTATATTGAAAACGTTGTTTATGCCGAAGGTTCGCGTATGGATGCGATGAGAAATATTGAATTGCTTAAAGAAAACAATGAATTAAATTCAAGTTCTGCAACCAAATACTATATGCAAGTAAAAGCTGCTGAAGAAATAATGGATGACTTAGAATTCGAACATGATAAGTATGAGTTTGCAGAAGATGTGTTGAGTTTGGTTATACCAACAAAGACGGTGGCGTAAGACATGACAGATGAAACTGAATTAAGCCCGACCGAGAGGCAGTTAAGAGACGCATTAGCACGCCTTGTTGCCAAAAGGCCAATCCACAGGGAGCTAAAACAGAAGCTTAAAGCCAATAAGTTGAAAATTACTGTTTCAAGTGTCGAGAAGGAAGCTGGATTATCGAATGGTGTAGTTAAACCTGAACGTTATCCAAAACTAAAGGAAGACATTCTGAGCGCTGAAGCTGCTCGTAAATATGGTCCTGTAAAAGATGTGTCTGATGAAGACATCCATAGGCATCCTTTATACATTAAAGCTAAAAATGATCTAGATAAAGCTAAGGCTGAAATAAAAATGATCAAGGCAGAATTAACGTCGAAAAACTCAAAGTTAGAGAGCTATAAAGAGCGTATAAAAGAGCAAGCAGTAAGAATGCATCAAATGAATGTTGCCATGTGGGGGCAGATTCCTGATGAAAAAAAATATGTTGAGTTGATGATTGATGTTCAAGATATGGGAATGAACAGTAACGTTTTAGACTTTAAAACGCGTGAAAAACTAGATTAGTTTTGCAAAACCTTATCTCTCGATTTCTCCAATAATATTTTACTTCCATAGGTGTTTATAAATTTTATAGTTAGGGTTTCCCTTATGGCAGCAAATCACGCACATCGCAACCAAGTATACTTGCCAACTGGTACGCTTTTTCTAGAGTGATGTTGACCTCTCCTCTTTCGATTCGACCGACATAGCTTCGGTCGATGTCTGCTGAAATAGCCAATTTATCCTGAGATATACCTTTAAGCTTACGCTCTCTACGTAAGTTATCCCCAAACAGTCTCGCTAAGTCTTTCATTTTTAATGGTACTCAAAATGAAAGAATATCCTTCATTGCGGATTTTATAGCCACGGACTATAATCCGCATTTTGGTTCGTAGTTGAGCTCTTATGACGAAGAAAACAGCGATTAATGAATATATTTTTACCTTATTCATCGAGAAAGGACTTGATGGATTAACGGTTCCTGCCTTAAGGGACGAACTACTAACGATTACGGGAGAATTTGAGGATATAACGGAAGCGCGTAAATTTCTTTATCGTCAGTTATTGCCTTTAGAAAAGAAAGGGCTACTTTGGACTAATGGCCAAGGGCGGACAAGGACATACCACAAATCAGAGCAGTTTAAAGAAACTGTATTCAAACCGAAAAAGCGTAAGCAACAAAAGCTAAAAACAGTCGTAAAAAATTCGGATGAAGCACTTACCCTTGATGAGCTGACTTTGGAACGACGAAAGTATGAAGCTGAACTTGCGATAGCTTTAGCTGAGATCGAAGAATTTCAACTATTGTCTGAAAGGTTACCTTTACAGAAATCATCATTGTTAAAACTATCCGAAGAAACTAGAGAACGCTCTGTTAGATATCTAGCCAAAATAAATGTTCTTAATCACGCCCTAAAGCTTAGTAATTGTGGGGAAGTAAAATGTTAAGACTATGGCAAGAGGAGTGTGTTGGATCGGCTTTAGAAAAGTATCTAGCTGGACATTCACATTTTCAGGTTCAGGCGACTCCAGGGGCTGGAAAAACGGTGGCCGCTGCCGAAATTGCCAAAAGGCTGTATGACTTAGACAAAATTGACCTGGTCCTCTGTTTTTCGCCATCATTAACGATTGCTGATGGTATCAAAAATACCTTTTCATGGCGATTGGGATGCTCTTTTTCCGGTGGACTTGGTTCAATAGGTGCATCGTTTACATATCAGAGTATGAAATACCTTAGAGATAGCTTTTGGGAAACAATTAAAAAGCACCGCGTATTGGTTGTATTTGATGAGATTCACCATTGTTCAGGTGATGAAATTGAAAATGCCAATGTATGGGGTGAGCAAATTTTGAGACAAATTCAAGGGATTGCTGCGTTTACATTATCCCTATCTGGCACTCCTTGGCGCTCAGATTTATTGCCAATTACGTTAGCACAGTATTCTGACGCAGAAGGTCGTATCCACTGTGATTATCAATACGGTTTAAAGCAAGCGATTATCGATAAGGTCTGTCGCTCACCTAAAATTGTACTAATTGATAATGATCGCTTATCTATTTCAGAAAGTGGACAATCAAAGTCATTTTCGTCAATTCCTGACCTTTTAAAGCAATCAGCAACTCCGTATCAAAGCATTTTGCAAAATATTGATGCAATGACTTATGTACTTGGCCTTGGTTGCAAAAAGCTAGCAGATATACGTATGGATAACCCTAATGCCGGTGGTTTGGTTGTTGCTTCATCAGTAGGACATGCAATCGAAATTCAGAAAGTTTTGACTGAGACATATGAGCAAAGTACAGAGATAGTCACTTACTATCATGAAAATCCACTAGAAAAAATCAATGGGTATCGAAACGGAACGACTCAGTGGATTATCAGCGTCGGAATGATTAGTGAGGGAACCGATATCCCACGTCTACAAGTCTGTTGCCATTTAAGTTTTGTGAAGACAGAACTTTATTTCAGGCAAGTTTTAGGACGAATTTTGCGAACGCATGAATCCTCGAATCAGCAAGCTTGGTTGTACACTTTTGCTGAAGAAAGCCTAGTGAGTTTTGC
The DNA here is from genome assembly GCF_963874335.1 of Vibrio sp. V10_P2A27P122. NCBI lineage: Bacteria > Pseudomonadati > Pseudomonadota > Gammaproteobacteria > Vibrionales > Vibrionaceae > Vibrio > Vibrio sp. V10_P2A27P122. Next base: position 3,814 of record NZ_CAWNHY010000084.1, read on the forward strand.
TGAGCAGATCGAGCAAGATATTCCGGACTCATGCTTATTTATCAAACCAGATAATTGGCAAGATAGACCTCAAGCTTCTGTTTCGTTAGATCGAGCCTATTTCTCTGATCAACAAAAGAAAAAAACTGATATTGGGAAGACACAGCTTAGTTGGGATAAAGAACGTTTGGAAAAACCGTCAATCATAACTGCATACTCAGCTTCTTCTGGTCAATTGAACTTAGGAAATTTCAGAGAGCGTGTAATTGCTGCATTTCAGTAATAAATATTTTTAATATTAGACAATATGTTAGCGAGGTATTGATATGTTCTACATCGGTGTTAGCCATTATTACGCAACAGGTGAAGGCCTCACAATGTATGTTGCTAGCGGTAGCGAAGAATCAATACGGGCAGCCATTCCAGAATATTTTCATCTTGGGCTCACTATTTTAACACCTTCAGAGTGGCTAAAAGCTGCTGCAGGGGACTGTGAGGATGAATATCATCAATCGGAAGCGGAAGATCTGAAAGCCTATTTACCACTCTTATGGAAGCAAATTGAGGAAAGAGCGTTAGAAAGAGGATGTCATCTGGACTTTTTCATGAAGCACCATTTTAACTATGCCTAATACGAACTAGGTGGTTTCAGTGAAGGTTTTATATTTTGATACGCTTAGTTTGCTTTATTCGAATGAGTATTTTCAACGTAATGCAAGTGTGCACACTAAGTATAAAGAATGGTTCCATACTCGCACAAAGACACTGTTAGAAATGGTGGAACCGGATTTTCAAGCTATCGCAAAGCTAAAAAATGCAGCGTCAGAATCGGGGCTACTACTTTACCCGTTAGGGATTTTTTATGATCGTTCATACCTTATTGAACATGGTGTGTTTTCCGCTGATGAATTAGCGCCTGATACAGAATTACCCTTCAGGATGCAAATGGACGACAACGACCCTGTGCGTCGGATGATAGCCCACGCACATGGATTGAATGCCCAATGGTACGCCTGCGGCGAAATTGGATCTGAAGAACTATTACAACCCTATCCGGAACGTCACTTACGTTCAGAATTTGGAAAAGGAGTAACGAGTGAATTACTCGCCCAGATTCTAAGGTTAAAAGCGACCAAGATGCCAAATTTGACTGATAACATTTTACGGGACAAATGAGGGTGTTTTTAAGAAAGAGCGGAACCGTAGAGCAGATTCTCGCTTCTATCAGGGGCAGAAATTACGTTGATGAATTTCCTTCTCCAGAAAGACTAAAGCTGTACGAACAGTGGAAACCAGGAATTGCTCAAAAGGTACGTGATGGCGTCTTATTGTCTCAAGAAAAGAGCATGCAGAGAGAGCAGGACGAACTTTATGAGGTAATTTATCAAACCTATAAGAGGGTGCCTATAGTCTTTGCGATAAAACTGTCTGCAATTTTTATAGTCATGATAGTTGCAATTCAGTTCATTTAAAAATGAAAGTTGTGGGGTTGGTCTGACTTCATTCATTCGGTATCAAGCTTCTCAAAACGCCATTCGCCAAAAAGTTTACTTATTGATAAATATAGGAAATTTAATGTTAGGTAACTCATCAAAAAATAGTGCTATGAAAAAAAACGTCATGATTTCAGCTCTCACTTTAGCGATATCTGGATGCGCAAGCACTCCCAATGAGTCCATTGAATCTCAGGGTAAATATGCGGATGACTATGCGCTCAATGTGGAAGAATTTTCCGAAGCTACACGGTTCTACTATCCACTAAGATGGATAGAACCTGGACGTAATGCCAACAACTTAGACAAGTTTTATTACGATACAAATTCACACAAAGAACTGGCTAATACTTCTTCTGTGGCTACAGTTGTCGCCGCTGGATTAGGAAGTATCACCTCATTTGATGCGGTGATGGGATTACTAGCTCAACAAGGTTCGCGATCTGGCTATGATTCCCTTTTAGGCGAACAATATCTCTACACAATTATTCAAGTGGATAACAATAAAGACTTGGATACTCAGGCACAATACGTTAACCGAATTGCTGTAGATACCATAAAAATGGCAATGGGAAGTGAAGCGAAGGAAGAATATCAAAAAGTGGGCTCAGAAGGTTTTTATTTCTTGGACAGAATTAAAGTGACCAGTACTTCAGATGAGAGTTGTACTGCTGTCTATTCGCCTTGCTACTCACTCACAGCCAGAATTCCTATGCTTATCCGCGACAATAATGGTTATATCCCGCTAGTGCCGCAAGGTGGCGATTATATGGCTGCTAAGACTTACTTGCCGATTGGTTTTCCAATAGAGCAGATAAAATTTGCTAACGTTGCTGGGGTTGAGCAATTCCTTTATGTACCAGCTGTAAAAATGAATGGGCACAAAGACCTCTGGAGAAAGGAAAATCTTTCCTATTTTACAGGCTGGTATAATCAGCAGCGCATATCGATTAACCCGTATATCAAGCGATTAAGCGACGATACGGTGTTTTACTTCAACCCTAAAATTACTGCAAAACAAAGAGATCGCTACTCGTTGTACAGAGTCTTTAATCTTAGTGATTAAGAGGGTGATTAACGGCAGAGTCTTATTTTATCGCAAGGTAAAATCTAAGAAAAAAACAGATAGATACAAAGATAGGTTGTTTATTAGGTTTAAAATAAAAAGGTGAATGTAATTTATGAAAAAGCAG
>NZ_CAWNHY010000085.1:0-6478 GCF_963874335.1 Vibrio sp. V10_P2A27P122
AGTCTATTTTTAGCATTTATCTTTTTAAATACATTATGTAAATGTGTTTTTACTGTATTTTCACTTACAAACAACTCATCTGCAATTTGCATATTAGATGCACCACAGCCCAGTAGCTTAATTATTTGCTGCTCTCTTTTCGTTAATTTAGCATAAGCTTGAGAGGTAATAGATGAATTACCTGCACGATAATGCTGTATATATTCTTGAGCCAATTTTCGATTAAACCACATTTCATCATCAAGCACTTTTTCCATGCCCTTAACTAAAGATTCAAGCTGATCATTGGTATAAAATACACCCACAAGATTCTGCCATTTAAAGAGCATTTTAGGTTCAATATCTAGCGGGCAATTAATAAGCACTTCTTTTGCATCAGGGCAGGATAAGCGTTTAAATGCTGAGTAATCAGCAAAATTATTTTCATCAACGCGAGAATAGTCGATGATAACCAATTGAATTTTATAGGATGATAGACTGTTATCATTCATCCACGTATCGCAAAGCGGAGAGATATCAATACTAATCGGCAACTTTGACTCTAGCGAATCTTTAAGTAAGCGAGACTGCATACAAACATCAGAAAGCAATCGAACGTTAATTTTTTTTTCTTCACTCATTTTAAACTCCTAGATCATACCGCTCACTTGATAAAACTAACGTTAAGCGACTATAAGTCAATATCTCAAAATAACCCGCTCTCATTTTAATAAAAAACCTAATGAATAAATCCATTTAATTCATGAAGTTATTGTGCATTCTTATTTATGAGAACAAATGACTGTTTTATTTATATACCTTACTACTTGAAGTAGTTTTGGTGTAGTAGGCCATTCTATAAAAGGTAATGGAATAAAAAGATAAAGAATCGAGTGTCATTCCTAACGAATGAAAAGCACCACGCACTTCTGGTTTTGAGAAAAAGCGTGGCACTCACTGCTCATTGGCTATTACTTTAAAAATCAACGTCGATGAGAAAATCACCCTATTGAGGCTAGGTCCGATATAGAACTTTTACAACATGCCAACCAAACTTGGTTTTCACCAAATGGGGTGTCAGTACCTCTCCAGTGAAACAGATTTTATCAAATTGAGGTACCATCTGCCCCTGACGAAACTCACCCAGATCGCCCCCTTTTTTACCCGAAGGGCAGGTAGAATATTTTCTGGCTAATGTTTGAAATTTCGCTCCTTTTTTTAACTGAGCGATAATATCTTCAGCTTGTTCTTTATGCTTCACTAAAATGTGAAGAGCCGCTGCCGTTCTTGCCATCATTTTTCTCAATAAATTTGCTACTGCAAATAGTGTAACGGATGCTTTTCAAGAGTCCAACCCCAATGTAAGAGTGCAAAAGATCAATAAACATACGGTTATACTGTTTATTTGCATTTAACGCATTGCCGTCAGTAAGAGATCGTTTAGTATTAAGCATAAGAAACAACGTTGAGTAAGGTGTTATGGCTAAAACCCCCAGTAAGGCAAACCAATCCCAAGGCATGTTGATGTTCACATTGAACACTCAGAAACAGCTTTTTGCTATCGGGACTCTGAAAGTACGAGAGATTGTCCCTTACATGCCAATGACACAAATCCCATATTCTCATCACCATGTGATCGGAACGGTGACCATCCGTAACTTGACGGTACCTGTCATTGATATGGCTGCCGCCATTGGCTTTAGAGCAATTCAACCTAGCGAATATAAACAATGCTACTTAATCGTGACGGACTGCCTGCGAACTGTAGTTGCGTTTATGGTACGTAGCATTGAGAAAATCATCGAGTGTGACTGGCGAACAATCGAGTCTTCACCTGCAGTGGCGGGAAAAGACGTTTTTATCACTGGCATAACCCGCTATCAAAAACAGATTGTGCAGTTACTTGACGTCGAATTATTACTTTCAAAAATTTATCCACAGTATGAATCAACTAAGATCCCGATGCTGACTGATATTGAACGTGAGCGATTAAAAGCATTGCGTATTTTACTGGTGGATGATTCATCTATTGCACGTAAACAATTGTCAGATGCCTTAGACAGTATCAACATCCCTTACCAAATCTGTAAAAATGGGCTTGATGCCATTGAGCTGATGCGTCAAGACGCTCAACATCAACGTGCGATCGATTTGCTGGTCAGTGATATTGAAATGCCGGGCCTCGATGGATATGAACTGGCCTTTGAGGTTCAAAATGATCCAATGCTGAGCCATGCTTATTGTATTCTTCACACCTCGCTTTCCAGTGAGATCTGTTTGGATAGAGCTCACCAAGTCGGAGCCCACGAAGCTTTGGAAAAATTTAACGCAACAGAATTAATAGAAGCGATGCTGCGTGGCGCAAAAAAACTGGAACAACGTAAGGATACCGCTTAATCAAGTTTTGCTTGCACAAACAGAGCCTGAAGCGCTTCTCTATCTGATTTTTTCAGTTTACTCACTACAAGCTGATAAGAGCGTTCACATAATTCCTCTAACATCATCTGGTCAACATCTCCGTTTAACTTAACGGAGATCCAGTGTCTTTTATTCATATGATAACCAGGACGAATAGCGGAAAAGGCACTGGTCAGAACTTCACCATCTTCGGGAGTGCACTTCAATGTCACAAACGGCTCTTCTCTCGACTGAGAAGTATAGGCAAACATTTTACCGCGAATTTTGAAAACCAACGCGTCAGGACCAAACGGATAGCTACTTTCTACCTGAGGTAAAATATCCAAAAACGATTCAATATCATACATCTCCATCTATTACTCCTTGATTCAGTAACCAACTTATTTTAATCATTCAGCGATTCAATATATAAAAAACCCCCTACTATGTCTGTCTGTTGTGTTTGATCTACATCAAGAATCGATTGTTCACTGTAAATAAAAATTCAACTTCAAACTTTAGTTGCATTTTTTTAGCGCATAACTTTGGGATATCCGCTAATCTTAGCGGTATGAATATCTGTGACTGTCTATTAATTTTACGATAATGACCAGCGACGACTTTAAGAGATCTACAGCCAATTTAAAAAAAGCAGTACCGTTGATGATGAAAAATCATGTGGCGGCGACACCTGCTAACTATGCACTTTGGTATACCTATGTTGACAATGCCATACCTCAACTCAATCGAGAACTCGATTCTGTATTGGAAAACTTTGGCCTTTGTCCTCCCGCGGCAAGCTCTCAACTCTATAACAGCTATGTCGCATCGCGCTCTGAAACCAGTTTAAGCACGCTACGCAACAACATTGAAGTGTTAGTCAATGAAGTCGCAAGTTCAATGTCAGATACCCTAACCGATACCAGCGAATTTGCCAGAGTGATTGATAAAAGTTTTAGTGAATTAGAACGAGTCGAAAACGATGATTTATCGATCGAAGAGGTGATGAAAGTGGTTCGCCAATTGGTCACTGAATCGCGAGATATTCGCCATTCAACTCAGTTTCTAAATGGTCAACTTAATAGTGCCAGTAAAGAAATTCATCGACTGAAAGAGCAGCTTGCCGAGGTGCAAAAAGAGGCTTTATTCGATGGATTGTCCGGTTTATATAACCGCCGTTCGTTCAATGATGATCTCTTTACCCTAATAAGCGCGCAGCAACCAATAAGCCTGATCTTATTAGATATCGATCACTTCAAATCTTTTAATGACAATTACGGCCACCTATTTGGTGACACCGTCATCAAAGGCATCGCTAAAAAGCTTCAGAGTAGCTGCCGAGATGGCATTACTGCCTACCGATTTGGCGGTGAAGAGTTCGTTTTAATTGTTCCAAATAAAACACTGCGCATTGCCAGACAGTTTGCAGAATCACTGCGCCGTTCGATAGAAAAAATGAGCGTGAAGGATCGCCGTTCAGGAAACCAAGTTGGTAATATTACCGCCTCTTTTGGTGTGACAGAATTACAACTAGGTGATACGTCCGAGTCTTTGATAGAAAGAACCGATAAACTGCTCTATGAAGCAAAACAATTAGGCCGCAACCGTGTTATGCCGCTTTAATCGCTTCAACCTCTTATGGGTAGCTGAAAAGCAATCACAATTTCCATAAACCTCAATTTATGGATAGAAAAGTAAAAGGGGCGCCACGCCCCATTTAATCCCAATTCGCATCTATAACCTAAGCAAGGTTAAAACTGTAGTTTAAGTAGTAGTCTTCACCATCTTTTGCGGTGTACTCCTTATCTTCACTACAAGCTTGAGGCTTACCCTTTTCATCACCTTTGACTAGGCTTACCCAGTGGCGCATTGCGGCGCTGGGCATTTCTTCCACCGATTGGGTAAATGTGGTACACGTTTCTAACTGAATATCATTAATCTCTATCAGTTCAACGCGTCCAGTCCCTTTAGTGCAGCCTAACATCACTTCAACATGGCTACCACTTCCATCACGAAACAAGATCGAACATGGTGACTCCTTTTCACCATTGAAGGCAACAAAATGTTTTGGGTACTTCAAACCACTATGACGCCCATCCTTGAAATAAGCCAACACATGGCGGTAATCGATCACATAACTGGTCACATCTTGATGAGAGCCCGTCGCCAAAGGGAACAATCTATCGAGTAGTTGCTTCGCTCTACTCTGCTTTTCATTTTGTTGATTAGCACTGATAGTCTCGACGGCGAAGACGGCTTCAGCGATAAAGGGTTTATCTAGTTTTTGGATTTCTGTTTTATCGAATGTCAGCATATTCATCGTCTTTTCCTTATAGGTAACTCAACATTTTGTGTTCTAGAGCAATTATTCCAAACTTGCGTTTAACCTTTGTGCAAATTTGTGACCTTGCTTACTTGGTAGATTAACCAATTTTTTACTACAATTTCACAACAAAAATTTTACAGTGTGAATTTTACAAAATGGCCTTATCAAAAAGCTTAGTTCGTCAGTCACATTTCTTAGGGACAAAAGTCAGAAACTTAAGAAAGCGTAATCACCTAACGATGGAAGACTTATCGGCACGCTGTATTCGTATCAACCCAGAATACGCCCCCTCCGTTTCATACCTTTCGATGATTGAGCGTGGAAAACGGGTGCCTAGTGTTGATATGTTGGAGGTCATTGCCCAAGTTTTCCAAAACAGATCCCGCTTGGTTTTTAGATGATGAACCAGGCCAAATGGCTATTATTCCTGACAAGCGTAACAGAGGTGGCATCAGCGGTATGGCTCTTGAACCTAGCTTTTTATTCTCAAATGATATTTTACAAATCGCGATCCCAGAGATGCTTTCCCAAACCGGGATCACTGGCAAACAGTTTGCTCATCTATTGATCCGTGCTCACCAAGAGAGTTTACAAAACCACTTCCCAGATCTTGAGCGAGCAGCAGAAGAAGTGGGTTTAAAACGCTTAAACTTAGCTGTTGAAGATCTGATCGACATCGCCAAAAGCCTTGGTTTGGTTATCCGCTGGGTCACGAGAACCCCGCAAGATGTTGTTGATGAGCTTGGTGTTAGCGCCAAACAACTTATTACCTCTTTTTTTGAACCACCATGCACGATCTACCTCAATGAAATTCTACGTGAGTACCCAACTCGCCTAAAGTACGACCTCGCGGTGTATATTGGCCACAATATTCTGCACAGCAAAGAGGGACTAAAAAGTGTCTTAACGGTTGGCCACACAAACAGTTGGGAGGAAACGCCTGATGCCACCGCCACCTGTGAATTAAATTCCCAAGATATCCTTCAGGCATGGCGAGATTTTGAATCGAGTTTTTTTGCTGGCGCACTACTGTGCCCCAAAGTGCCTTATCGACAACTTCTTGATCGCAGCGGCTACGAAATCGATGTACATTTGAAAGCAGGGGTTTCTCCTTCCGTTGCGATGAGACGCATGACGGTCGTGTCACCCTATCCGCATTGGCACTATTTCGATGCTTATGGTGAAGGCAAATTAAAAGCGGTTTATCGTGGCAATGGAATCCCTCTACCGTGGGGGAATATGCGTAAAGTGAATGACCCTTGCCAGCATTGGGCCGTGTTTAGACGTCTTTCAGAGCCGAAAAGTGGCAGCTCTGCGCAAATTTCGATTTTGAATGTAGGTGATGAGCCGAGAATATATTGCTGTGAATCCGTCAATATGATCGATCCAGCAGGCAATAATCGAGTGCTATGCGCTGGAATAGATTTGAATCCAGCCATCAATGCACAAGGTGGGGATGCTCACTCAATTGCTGAGGAGCTCAAAGCGTTATGCGTCAGCAACGGCGGAAGCTCTCTTATTCCAAGACACATCAAAAAAGATCTCACGACTATTGCTAAAATTCTTAATATTAATTGGATTGAACGTGGAATTGAAAATAATGCGCGCTTAATCTGCTCACGCGGTGCTGTCTGTCCAAGAAAACCAAGCTGCTATGAGAAATGTGCTGGCTAGTTGCAGAGCGTAAAAATAAAAAAAGCCAATCACAAAAAGTATGATTGGCTATTAATAAGTGTGAACAAAAATAAGGTTCACTAACAACGTCAGTTGGCTAGG
>NZ_CAWNHY010000086.1:0-6471 GCF_963874335.1 Vibrio sp. V10_P2A27P122
ATTATGGGGTGCAACTCAGAAGAAGCGACAACCAGTAGCACCAGCCAATCTAATGCTGATGCGATTGCACAGCAAAAAAGAGCGTTAGCACTGCAACTGAGTGAAAGTTACGCCGAGCTTGAAACCACACTTAAAACTGAAATCAGCGCGCAAAACCTATCCATTTCTGTTTCCACTTTGTTTGAAGAGCAGCCTGATTCCGATTTTAGTCAACAGATGGTTGTAGCGGACGCGCAAATTCGTTCAATGAAAGGCATTGAGGATTTTACTGAGCAATTGCTGCAACTGCGTATTGCCGATGCGTCGATGATTAAAGAGTGGCAAGAAGGGCAAAGCCCGTTGTTTGCTTTTGAGCCCAAAGGTAATGATGCGTCTTGGCAATATATTGAAGCGTTTGATGTGTACGGACAGGTGCATCAACTGGATGTATATCAAATGCCAGATGTACCCGTTTTCGTGGTTGATAGTAATAGCGAAGTGGAATTGCGCGCAGGCTTACAAGCAATGCGTGCACAGATGAACGCATTGGGTCAATCGACCACATTGACCACAGTAGAAAGTGGTAGCGTCGCCGCGCAAGCGATGGCCCGCAGCAGCGATAATAGCGCTGAGCCTATTTCCACCACAGTGCTGAAAAAAATTCGTTTAGCGGATGACAAAGAACCGTGGATCTCTGGAGCGGCTGAAATTTATGCGATTGTTACAGGCATCAATCCAAGCCGAGATGAGCCGACCATTGACTTAGTTGAAATGCCTTATTTGGATTACGACAAGCAAGATTACTTCCCAAATCAAGTGATGATCCAATGGTCTCGTTACCGTTGGGGCGCAGCCGATCTTATCTTGATGGAGCAAGATGATGGTACCGATTATAAAGAGCTGGCTAAATTACTCGTCAAAGTAGCCGAAGAAGTGCTGAAGCTTATCCCTGATCCAGAAGTGCAGGCGTATGCGATTATTCCGCAAATCACGGGCAAGATCATTGATGCGATTCCCGATGGTTTACTGGTCAACGACGACGATTATGTCGATGTCTTTTACACCTTGATGCAAGACACCAGCTATGTTGATCATCCTGGAGCGAGTGGTAACGCAGTGGCCACTTTTGAGCCTTTGACGATTAACCCGACACGTCCATAACATTTCTCTCCCCCTAGAAAGCGAGCGCGAATCTCTTATTAGCGCTCGCTTTTTCATCATTCTTGCTGCTTCTGATCATCATGGCCGATTTTGATGTGAATAGGGTTGCTTGAACGACGGTCAACGATTATATTACCCGAACTTAATGCGAATGCTTATCAAAATCTGTCGCAGTTATTTTGAATGGGAACCTATATGAAATCGTTGTTTAGTTTGGCAGCACTTGGCTTGCTTACCTCTTTTACTCTCAGTGCTAAAACCGTTTCTGTGGAGCATCAACTCGGTACCACGACGATCGAGCAAAATCCGCAACGTGTGGTTGTCATTGGTTTGGGTGCGTTAGATACATTAGATCGCTTTGGTATTGAACCTGTCGCGGTATCGAAAGTGACTGAACTGCCGAATTATTTAGCGAAGTACAACAGCGATACATACGCACCTGCCGGTTCTTTATTTGAGCCTGATTTCGAAACCATTTATATGCAAAAACCGGATGTGATTGTGATTGGGCCGCGCGCCGCAACCAGTTATGACGAGCTATCTAAAATTGCACCAACTATCGTTTTTGCAGCCGATGCAAGCCAAGGCTACTGGCAGAGTACACAACAGCAGTGGCGTAATCTAGGCAAAGTCTTTGCTATTGAAGACCAAGTGGAAGCCAAAATTGAAGATTTAGATAAGCAGTTTCAAGCACTTCGTAGCTTTAATCAGAACAACCAAATCGATGCGCTCACAGTGATGAGCTCTGGCGGTAACATTACCGCTTTTGGGCCTGAATCACGTTTCTCGGCGGTGTATAAAGATTTTGGATTCAAAACGACCGTCGATAGCATCAAAGCGACACGCCATGGCGATCTAATCTCTTATGAATTTATTCGCGAACATGATCCTAAAACCTTATTGATCATTGATCGTGATACGTTGGTCAACAAAGGGCAAAGTCACACTCGCCAAGAGTTTGAAAATGACCTGATCAAAGCGACTGCAGCCTACAAAAATAAAAGCATGGCGTTTTTAGACCTTAATGCTTGGTACCTATCCATTTCTGGTGTGACTGCTACCGAGCAGATGATCAGCGACGTTAGAAATGCTGTACACATTCACTAATTTGCCACAAACAAGCTGAGGTTAGCTTTGAAAAAGTTATTGCTTGCTTTGTTGGTAGTCAGCCTATCTTCACTGTTTGTGGGGGTAGGCAATCTATCACTAATGGCATTACTGCAAGGGGATGCCCATGCTTGGCAACTGCTCTTTACCAGTCGTTTGCCACGTTTGTTGGCGATTGTTTTAGCCGGGGCAGGGCTCAGTATCGCGGGTCTTATTATGCAGCAAATCAGTCAAAACCGATTTGCCGCGCCTTCTACCTCCGGTACCATTGAATGCGCCATGCTGGGCTATGTGTTGAGCTTAGTCTTTTTTGGTCACGGTGAAAGCTTGTGGCTTATTTTCTCGGTTTCGATTGCGGGCACTTTGCTGTTTGTACAACTGATTCAGCGCGTGCAGTTTAAAAATGCCATTTTTGTCCCTTTGATCGGCATTATTTTTGGTAATGTGGTGGAATCCGCCGCCTCCTTCATCGCTTACAAATACGATGCGATACAAAACCTTTCTAGCTGGACGGTAGCCAATTTTGCCAATTTGCTGAAAGGGGATTTCGAACTGCTCTATATTGCGATTCCGGTTGCCCTCTTTAGCTATTTGTATGCGGCGCGAATTTCGGCCGTCGGCATGGGTAAAGATTTTGCTGTGAACTTAGGGCTTAACTATCAGCAAGTGCTGGTGATTGGCGTTTGTTTGGTGTCGGTGATGTCTGCGACGGTTGTGATGATTGTCGGTCAACTGCCTTTTTTAGGGTTGATTGTGCCTAATTTAGTCAGCCACTATTACGGCGACAACTTACGCAAAAATATCCCTCGTACGGCCATTTTCGGTGCGTTATTGGTGCTGCTATGTGATTTGGGCGGCCGTTTGATTATTTTCCCCTATGAAGTGCCGATTTCGATGATCATCAGTATTCTCGGTGGCAGTGTATTTATTGTGTTGCTGTTGCGAGGACAACGCCATGGGTAAGTCTGTATGTGCGAGCATCACTTTGCGTGATCATAGCAAACTGTGGTTACTGGTTTTGGCTTCTCTGCTTTTTGCTGGGTTATTTATTGGTGTTGGATTGAACGCCGACAACTATCATTATTTTCTTTCTCGTCGTGTACCCAAAGTATTGGCGATGGTGTTAGCGGGTATTGCCATTGCGCAGTCCTCTCTAGCGTTTCAAACCATTACCCACAACCGAATTTTAACGCCCAGCATCATGGGGTTTGATTCACTTTACCTGTTCGTGCAGGTGCTAGTGGTGACTCTTTTTGGTGGCCTAAGTAGCTACGCGCTCAATGCTTATCTCAATTTTTCGTTGTCCGTTGCTGCCATGTTGCTGTTTTCTAGTTTGTTATTCGCTTTTTATTTTCGTAAGCAGCAGAGTAACTTAATGGTGTTGTTGTTATTAGGAGTCATTCTGGGGCAACTGTTTTCCAGCATTTCCTCTTTTTTGATCATGCTGATGGATCCGAATGATTTTTCATCGGTACAGTCCAATATGTTTGCGAGCTTCAACAACGTGAAAGTGGAACTTGTGTATTGGGTAACACCATTACTACTGCTGGTTTGCTTTGGCCTGTTTCGCCTGCATCGCGTGTTGGATGTTTTATGGTTGGATAACGATAACGCGGTCAGTTTAGGGGTGGATGTACGCCGAGTGACGCACCATGTATTGATGCTTAGTGCGGTATTAATTGCTATTTCTACGGCTTTAGTTGGGCCCGTGATGTTTTTTGGCTTATTGGTCACCAACTTAACGCGCGAGTGGTTTCGTTCATACCAACACCGAACCTTATTGATTGGTTGTTCCGCGATGGCGGTGTGTGCATTGCTTTCTGGTCAATGGGTGGTTGAAAAAGTATTCCAGTTTGAAACAACGCTGAGTGTGGTGATCAATTTCATCGGAGGTCTCTATTTTCTCTCCCTCCTTTTACGTAATAAAATGGTTTAATTTCATATGATTCAGCTAGATAAACTGACTAAAGTGTTTGGCCAACAAGCCGTTGTGGATAAGGCCTGTGCGCAGTTTGAAAAAGGCAAGGTCACTTCAATTATTGGCCCTAATGGTGCAGGAAAAAGTACCTTATTGTCGATGGCCAGCCGTTTGGTTAGCCGTGATAGCGGTAAAGTTTGGATTGAAAGCAAAGAGCTGGTTGAGTGGGATACTAAAGCGTTGGCTAAAAAGCTGTCGGTTCTGCGTCAAGCCAATACTCTGACCATGCGTTTTACCGTGAAAGAGCTGGTGGCTTTTGGCCGTTTTCCTTATTCGCAAGGTAAATTAACGGCCAACGATCATGCGATGATTGAGCAATCGATCGAATATCTTGATCTTAAAGCGATAGAAGATAAATACCTCGACGAACTGAGTGGCGGCCAACGCCAGCTGGCCTTTATTGCCATGGTGATCGCCCAAGATACCGATTACATCTTTCTCGATGAACCATTGAACAACCTCGATATCAAACACTCATTGCAGATCATGGCCACTATTCAGCGTTTAGCACATGAGTTGAATAAAGCGGTGGTCGTGGTGATTCACGACATCAATTTTGCATCCTGTTACTCCGATTCCATCATTGCGCTGAAACGAGGCCAAGTAGTAGCAACTGGCACAGTACAAGAGGTGATTCAATCGTCGGTTTTGAGCGATATCTACGAAACGCCGTTCAACGTATTAGAAATAGAAAACAAGCGTATTTGTATGTATTACACCCATTGATGCGGTTTAACTGCCGGTGTGCGTAACGTTACGAGTGCTGAACAGAACGCTTTCGATTCACCGTAAGCCCCCTTTTTACTGCCTAATGTTGCCAACGCAAAATGGTGGAAGCGCAGACGTTTACTGCGCGCTACAGGATGGACTTAAATATTGATATATTTCTCACTTCAAAAGAAATAATAACTTGCCTCAGATCAAGAAAAAATCGTTTGGCATGATGCTGAAACTAAAACAAAGTTGAAAGATTAAAAAATTATTGAATAATGAGGGTCACGTAAACCAAGAAGTTGTATACTTCAACACTTAGTCTAAAACAGGAAACTTACCCCATGTCGAACTCGTTTGTTTTGGTTATTAACTCTGGCAGCTCATCACTGAAGTTTGCGGTGATTGATTCAAATACGGGGGATGCCGTACTGAGTGGTCTAGGTGAATGCTTTGGGCTTGATGATGCCCGTATGAGCTGGAAGTTTAACGGAGAAAAAGCCAATTGTGCGATTCAAGGTGAAGCGAATCATCACCTGTTGGCGGTTGCAAAACTGGTTGAGCTCGTGAAAAGCTACGGCTTGATTGATGACGTCGTTGCGATTGGGCACCGCGTAGTACATGGTGGCGAGAAGTTTACTAAGACCGTTAAGTTAGACGAAAAAATCGTCAACGAAGTTGAAGCGCTTAGTGATTTAGCACCGTTACATAATAAAGCACACGCGATTGGTATGCGCGCGGCAATGCTAGCGTTTCCTGAGTTACCGCAGTTTGCTGTTTTTGATACCGCTTTCCACCAAACCATGCCAGCAAAAGCCTACACAGGTGCGATTGCAAAAGAGCTATACACTGAGTTTGGTATTCGCCGCTATGGTTTCCACGGAACCAGCCATTATTTTGTGAGCCGTGAAGCGGCAAAAATGATCAACAAGCCAGTTGAAGAAAGCAGTTTTATTTCTGTTCACCTTGGTAATGGTGCGTCAGTGTGCGCAATTAAAGATGGCCAGAGTGTCGATACCAGTATGGGTTTTACACCGCTTTCCGGTTTGATGATGGGCACTCGCTGTGGTGACCTTGACCCCGGTATCATTGAATTTCTATTGAAGAAGGGTTGGACGCAAGAACAAGTGTTTAATTCATTGAACAAAGCCTCTGGTTTCTTGGGTGTTTCTGGTTTAACCAGCGATGCACGTGGCATTCTAGAAGCCATGGAGCAAGGTCATGAAGGCGCTACATTGGCCTTCCAAGTCTTCACCTACCGTGTGGCGAAATACATCGCATCATACCTTGCAGCGCTTGATTCGCTCGACGGTATTATTTTCACCGGTGGTATTGGCGAAAACGCATTGCCTATTCGTCGTGAAATTCTACGCAACCTGAAAATTCTTGGTTTTGTGGAAGATGAGCAAGGCAACGAGCAAGCTCGATTCGGTAATGCTGGCATTATCGCAAAATCAGACATGCTAAATGCAGTAGCGCTTGTGGTACCAACTAACGAAGAATTCGTGATCGCTCAACAGTCGGTTGAGTTGCTA
>NZ_CAWNHY010000087.1:0-6399 GCF_963874335.1 Vibrio sp. V10_P2A27P122
CGTTCCATTATTGATTTGCTTAGTCGAAGCCAAAGTTTGTATGAATTTATTTTTTCTCCTTCAGAGATAAATCAGCAGCATCTTGAAAATATATGGTCTTCTGTTGCTGAAAAGCAGACATGGTATAGTTCGATTACACTTTTGGATTTATCTGGGCATGAGCGACTTCGTATTGATTATTCTGCGGACAACCATTTAGCCTCTAGTGCAAAAAATCTTCAAGACCTGTCACATCATGGCTATGTTGCCTTTGCAGAAAACCTGTCAGAGGGAGAAGTGGGGGTTTGGGGCATTGCATTGGCTAGTGCTCGAAGTGCTGCGGCTATACAGCCGATGCTATGTGTGATTACGCCAGTTACCGTATTAGGGGAGCGAAAAGGCTATTTAGTCCTCAATGTTGATATTTGGTCACAATCTTCGCGTTTAAATCATGTCCGTGATCCACAATTAACTCCTGAGCTGATCGGCGATTCAGGTTTCTATTGGTCTTCCAACGATAAAACCAAATTATTTGGAGACTTATTACCGTCCAATCAATACGAGAATCTTGCACTTCTGCTACCGAAAACTTGGCAGCAGATGCAGACAACTCCTTCTGGCTATGTATTCGAAAATGGCAAGGTTACGGTTTATAAAACCCTTAAATTTGCTTCATTGAAACCTGTTTTTTTGATGATTCAACTCACCGATGAGCAATTAGATCATCGAGCGAAGCGTGACGTCAACGATTTAATCAAAGAAGCTTTTTTTGTCTTCTTCGTTATACTCATTTTTGCGCTTCCCATGGTTTCTATGGCGTTGCATTACCATCATCGAAGTATTGAAAGCAAACTGGCAAGAGCGGCCTTGAATGGTATGTCTGCAGTGATGATCTCAGACAGAAAGCACAAAGTGATGATGGTTAATGGCGAATTTGAAAAGATTACAGGTTTGACTATTGACGAGATAAAAGGCAGTAACGCATTAAAGTTACTGCTCAGTCCAAATGGTATGGAGTTTATGCTCGAGGTGCTTGAAGAGGTATCGCAGCAACATTTCTGGGAAGGTGAAGTAGAAATGGTCAATACACAAGGTGAGACTCTAACCGCCATCATGAGAATTCAAGCGATTAAAGAGGCGACTAAAGTCAGTTATTACATCACCTCTTTAGTCGATATTACTCAGTACAAAGTCTTAGAAAACCGATTGCGAGAATTGAGTGAAAAAGATGCGTTAACTCAGCTATGGAATCGGCGTAAATTTGAAGCAGAATTGCAGCATCATACGCACATCATTCAACGTTATCCCGAAAGCCATCATGTTTGTCTCGTCTTAATTGATATTGATTACTTTAAACGAGTGAATGATGAACAAGGACATGATGAAGGTGATCGCGTCATTATTAAAGTTGGTGAAATTTTGAGCCAAACATTGCGTACCACCGATTTTCTGGCACGTATTGGCGGTGAAGAGTTTGCGATTATTATGCCGCATACTTCTGTAGAAGAAGCCGAGACTGTCCTAGACCGATTACGAGTAGCGGTAGAGCAAAGCCTCACCGTGACTATCAGCGCTGGCTTTACTGACTTAACCGCAGATGGTAAACGCTCGTATAAATGTGCTGACATTGCTTTATATGAGGCGAAAACCTTAGGACGAAATCGAATTTCACTGTGTAAAAGCAGTGATGATCTTGCTTAAGGCATACCGCAAAGAGTGATGGGTTTGGCAAGTAAAGCGTAAATAGCGAAAATAAAAAATCGGGGCAAGCCCCGATTTTTTCTGCTTTGTATTCGACGTTCGATTATAGAACGTGAACAGAAGCTGTGTTGGTTGTACCTGAGGCAACAAGTGCACCAGAAACCATCACTACGATGTCACCCTTCTTGCCTAGACCAGAAGCCAGTGCAATCTCTTTACCATTGATGTAGAACGCATCAGTGCTGTCGATAGTATCAACAACAACCGGTGTTACACCTTTAGTCAGAACAAGTTGAGCCGCCGTTTTCTTGTTAGTGGTTACAGCAATGATGTTCGCAGTTGGAAAGTACTTACGCACTGAACGAGCTGATTTACCCGCTTCAGTTGCGACCACGATAAGTGGAGCCGCCAATTTCTCAGCAGTATCTACTGCACCTTTACATACGGCTTCAGTAATGCGTAGGCGTGGGCTGTCTAAACGAGAACCCAACTCAGCTTGTAGAACGCGGTCAGTGCGAGCACAGATTTGCGCCATGATAGTGACCGCTTCAACAGGGTATTTACCTTTTGCTGTTTCGCCAGAAAGCATCACTGCATCTGTACCATCCATTACCGCGTTGGCTACGTCGCCAGCTTCTGCGCGAGTTGGACGTGGGTTCTTGATCATTGAATCAAGCATTTGAGTTGCTGTGATAACCACTTTACGTGCGCGGTTACATTTTTCGATCATCATCTTCTGTGCAAAGATAACTTCTTCAGCAGGGATCTCAACACCTAGGTCGCCACGAGCAACCATGATACCGTCAGAAAGCTCAAGAATTTCGTCGAAGTTATCAACGCCTTCTTGGTTTTCAATTTTAGAGATGATTTGGATATCTGCGCCGCCGTTTGCTGTTAGCAGTTCGCGGATTTCACGTACGTCGTCAGCTTTACGAATGAAAGAAGCTGCAACAAAATCAACGCCTTGCTCACAACCAAACTTAAGGTCTGCTTTATCTTTTTCAGAAAGAGCTGGAAGGTTCACTGAAACGTTAGGAAGGTTAACACCTTTGTTTTCACCTAGCGCGCCGTTGTTCAGCACTTTACATTTCACTTCAGTTTCTGTGGTTGCAATCACTTCCATTTCAATCAGGCCGTCATCAACCAAAATTTTGTTACCTACAGTAAGGTCTTTAGCAAAACCTAAGTAAGTCACGGCAACTTTATCTTTGTTACCTACAACGGTTGCATCAGTAGTGAAAGTGAAATCCTGGCCAGCCACGAGATCAACGTCATCACCATTTTCTAGTTTGATGGTGCGGATTTCAGGACCTTTAGTGTCTAAAAGGATCGCAAGCTGTTTACCAGTGTTTTCCATTACTTTACGGAAGTTCGCAATACGAGTGCCGTGTTCTACGAAGTCACCGTGAGAGAAGTTCAAACGCATAACGTTCATGCCAGCATTCACTAGCTCAGTAAGCTTCTCTACAGATTCAGTTTTAGGGCCAATCGTACATACGATTTTGGTCTTTTTCATGGAAGGTTCTCTCCGGTAAATATGATTACAATTTGAAGTTGGTTGAGTGTTCTAGCGTCATCACAAGCGGCAATTTTTCTTATCTATTACCCAACAATATTGATGTGATTTTGTGACATTAGAGCTGAAAGTCTTTCAACAGTTTAGTCATTTTATGACCAAGCATTGTCGATTTTATAGCGTTATTTTGCCACTTATTGAGTTTAAATCGGTTAAGTTGCAAAAGAATAACAGTCAATTCTGTAATTTTTTTTCTTTTCGGCGCGAATTCTACCACCTAATGAGTTCAATATCACTGCCTAAGAATTGTCTTAGGACAAGGTTTTAGCGTGAATTATTAATTTTTTAGATCGAAATAAATAGACAATAAAGTTTCGATTCGATTAATATTGCTTTCGATTCGTAATCTTGAAGAAAAATATAAATGTCGAAACGAAATACACAACTGAGAAGACATACCATCGCTAACCTTGTGAATGAACAGGGTGAGGTCAGTGTTGATGCACTCTCTGCTCAGTTTGAAACCTCAGAGGTGACGATTAGAAAGGATTTGGCCTCTTTAGAGAAAAACGGTCAACTCTTACGCCGTTACGGTGGTGCGATTGCACTGCCTAAAGAGGTGGTCAATGATGAGTTTAATCCTAAAGTTTCGAATCGAAAGATAAAGCTGGCTAAAGCGGCGGCTAAGTTAATTCGAGACCACAATCGCATCGTTATTGACTGTGGTAGTACTACGGCAGCATTAATTCAGCAACTGAATGATAAACGCGGTTTGGTTGTGATGACCAACTCATTGCACGTAGCGAATGCCCTTAATGAACTAGAAAGTGAACCGACACTATTAATGACGGGCGGTACTTGGGATACCCATTCCGAGTCCTTTCAGGGCAAAGTGGCTGAATCGGTACTGCGTTCTTACGATTTTGACCAACTGTTTATTGGCGCTGACGGTATTGATCTTGAACGTGGCACCACCACCTTCAATGAACTGATTGGCCTGAGCAAAGTGATGGCCGAAGTCTCACGAGAAGTGATCGTGATGATCGAATCAGACAAAGTTGGCCGAAAAATTCCCAACCTTGAGCTCGCTTGGGAGCATATTGACGTGTTAGTGACCGATAACGATCTAACCGTTCAAGATGCCGCATTGATTGAATCGCACCAAGTGCGAGTGATCCGAGCTTAATTAACCCCTATTCAACCATTCCTAAATAAAGGCCTTCGCTTGCGGCTTTAGGGATGAAGCATAAATCTAAAATGGAGTAAAAACCTTATGTGTGGAATCGTCGGTGCAGTAGCACAACGAGATGTGGCTGAAATTTTAGTGGAAGGACTACGCCGCTTGGAATACCGCGGCTATGATTCAGCCGGTGTTGCTGTGGTGGATAGTGCGAGTCAATTAACGCGCGTTCGTCGTTTAGGCAAAGTGCAAGAGCTAGCCGATGCGGTCGAAAAGCAACATGTTGCCGGAGGCACAGGCATTGCACACACACGCTGGGCGACACACGGTGAACCTTCCGAAATTAATGCTCACCCACACATGTCGGGCGATATTGCGGTTGTGCATAACGGCATTATCGAAAACCATGAAACGCTACGTGACGTTCTGCGTGAACGCGGCTACCTTTTTGAATCGCAAACCGATACCGAAGTGATTGCTCACCTTGTTGAGTGGGAACTGCGCACGGCCAGTTCACTGCTTGACGCGGTGCAAAAAACGGTTAAACAACTCGAGGGTGCTTACGGTACTGTGGTACTTGATCGCAAAGATCCAAGCCGTGTTGTGGTTGCTCGCTCTGGTAGCCCGATCGTGATCGGTTTCGGTGTTGGTGAGAATTTCTTAGCTTCAGACCAATTAGCTTTGCTGAATGTTACACGCCGCTTTATGTATCTTGAAGAGGGTGATGTCGCGGAAGTTACGCGCCGCGATGTGACGGTTTTTGCTGCAAACGGCGAACAGGTGACGCGTGAAATTAGCGAATCTAACGCAGAGCATGACGCTGGCGATAAAGGTAAATATCGTCATTTCATGCAAAAAGAGATCTTTGAACAGCCAACGGCATTGATTAACACCATGGAAGGCCGCATCACCAAAGACAGCGTAGTGACAGAAAGCATTGGCGTGAACGCTGCCGAAATTCTTAGCCAAGTGGAACATGTACAAATCGTCGCTTGCGGAACGTCGTACAACGCAGGCATGACAGCGCGTTATTGGTTTGAAGCATTGGCAGGCGTGAGTTGCGATGTGGAAATTGCCTCTGAATTTCGCTATCGCAAATTTGTGACTCGTCCAAATAGCTTGTTGATCACGCTTTCTCAATCCGGTGAAACGGCAGATACCTTAGCCGCTTTGCGCTTGGCGAAAGAAAAAGGTTACATGGCCGCGATGACTATTTGTAACGTAGCGGGTTCTTCGCTGGTTCGTGAATCTGACTTTGCATTCATGACTCGCGCTGGAACAGAGATTGGTGTGGCGTCAACCAAAGCCTTCACTACTCAGCTTGCAACCTTGCTAATGTTAGTGACCGCTCTTGGTAAACAAAAGCAGTGCATTAATAAAGAAAAAGAGGCGGAAATTGTTGAAGCACTGCATGCACTGCCTGCACAAATTAATGCAGCCCTTGCCTATGAAAAGCAGATTGAAGCACTGGCTGAAGATTTCGCAGATAAACACCACACTCTATTCCTAGGTCGTGGTGAGTTTTACCCTATCGCGCTTGAAGCATCATTAAAGCTGAAGGAAATCTCTTACATTCATGCTGAAGCATACGCGGCAGGCGAATTAAAGCACGGCCCATTAGCACTGATTGATGCTGACATGCCCGTTGTCGTGGTCGCGCCAAATAACGAGCTGTTAGAGAAGCTAAAATCGAACATTGAAGAAGTACGTGCTCGTGGCGGCTTGCTGTATGTGTTTGCCGATCAAGACGCTGGCTTTGCGGCTGATGAAACAATGAAAATCATCACCATGCCACACGTGAGTGAAATTACCGCGCCGATCTACTACACCATTCCAATGCAGCTTCTTTCTTATTATGTTGCTTTAATCAAAGGTACGGATGTCGACCAACCTCGTAACCTGGCCAAAGCCGTAACGGTTGAGTGATACAAGGTGGTTAGAGCGCATATTGTCGGAGCATATTAAAGTTTAATTAATCACAATAAAGTCTGATCGCTTACCATCAAGTTTGAATAAAAGTGAT
>NZ_CAWNHY010000088.1:0-35328 GCF_963874335.1 Vibrio sp. V10_P2A27P122
AACACTGCAACAAAAAGAAAACGTAGGTGTGGGTAAAAAAGGCGCTAACACCAAATAAACAGAACTTAGGTTAAAGAGTTAACTTTTGACTGATATAAAAAAGGGCCCGTTTGATTATAGGCCCTTTTTGTTTGATTTTATGATTTGATATTAAGGAAAGCCGCACCACGTACGCCGCCTGAATCACCATGTTTTGCTTTGATGATCTTCGGACATTTCGCGACAGAAAGCAGGTATTTCGGTACGCGTTTAGGCATCTCTTGGTAGATCAATTCAAAGTTTGATAAACCGCCACCGAGTGCAACAACGTGTGGGTCATTGGCTGTGAAAATGTTGGCAAAACAGATGGCAAGTAGTTCCATAAAGCGCTCAACATGCTCAACGGCTTTCGCTTCACCTGCTTCATTGGCATGAATGATATCAATCGCTTTTTTGTGCTCGCCATAATAGTGCTCGTACAATAGCTCAAAACCGCGGCCAGAGAGATAACTGTCTAAGCATCCTTTCTTGCCACAACCACAGCCGAGCATCGGCGCGTTATCGCCAAGATGTAACCATGCATCAAGAGGCAGACGCATATGACCAAACTCCCCCGCGACGTGGTTACGGCCAGAGAACACTTTCCCTTCATAGATAAGGCCGCCACCAAAACCTGTGCCGAGAATTAGGCCCATAACCGAAGGCTCATTTTTCAGCTCATCGTCCCATGCTTCAGAAAGCGCAAAGCAGTTTGCATCGTTTTCAATCTTCACGCTGCGGCCAATTTTTGCTTCTAAATCAGCGCGTAACGGCTTGCCTTTTGCAGCAGGAACGTTGACGGTTAATACCGTAGCATCATCAGCATCTTCCATACCCGGTAGGCCAAGGCCTATTTTGCCTTCCACACCCAATTGCGCGTCATATTTACTCACCAACTGCGCAATGGTTTCAACTAGCAGATTGTAGTCGTTTGTTGGGGTAGGAACGCGCTCCGTTGCTACGCGTTCTAACTTCTCATTAAACGCACCAAACTCAATTTTAGTGCCACCGACATCAAAGCCGTAGTACATGCAATCTCTCCTAAAATTTGCTCATCAATGAGCTAAAAATAAAACTTTGGGCATTATCCACAGAGCTCAGCCTACAATCCGTGACCGAGTACCAATTTATCTGGTCTATAGGTTCGATTGAACAATTACTCATCACCGAATCGATCAACTTTAGAGTCACGTCTCGCTTTGCTGCTGGTCGATGAAACGTTTCAAGACTGGCCTGCTCAAATCATGCTTTAGGCGGGTTTTGCTCAGCAAGTAACTTTCTCGAAACACTTCAAACCATTGGCTTAATAGCAGAGAGGCTTGATGCTCACCCACTTCAGCCAATACCAACGACGCCACTTCAGCCGTTGATAAATGCTGCTCATTATCAGATTTACGCATCATATATTGCGATACGCTTTTAGGTGCGATAGACATCACCGGAAGCGCATCCAAATAAGGTGATTTGCGAAACATTCGTCTTGCCTCGCGCCAGCTTCCATCAAGCAATATCAACAGTGGTTTGCGTTTATCGTGCGCGCTGGGAGGGCTTTGCATTACTCGAGGCTTTTCATCCACATACTCTTCGGGAAAAATGACGACTGGTTGATAGGCGGGGTTATTCAACAGTGCTAACATTTCCGCGTGAGGTTCGGTGCGATTCCACTGATAAACGTAAGTTTCTTTAATCACATCGGCAATTAGTCGACCAGTATTACTGGGTTTAAATACTTCATTTTCAGAAACCAGCAGTAATACTGCGATATCCGTATCCATATCCGGTTGATGGCCGCATAAGCAGTATTGCGTGGCGACCTGACAATAGGCGCAACGTTCAACTTTCGCACCACGAGCTTGAAAAGGTTTGGTCGATAACGCTAAGCGATGTTGGAACAAATGGTTAAATGCGTGGATTCTCATAAATCAGGGCGGCAAGCTGGAAAGTGCTGCCGATTGTACTTACAGTACAAGCAGATTCCTAGCACAAGACCATTGAAGATGAGCCATTAAGCATGAACCTGAACCCTGAATTGATCCGTTTGAGCGTATTTTTCGCTGTATTTATGCTTTGTGCGCTGTGGGAATGGTCTTGCCCACGTAAAACACTCACCCAAAGTAAAGCCACTCGCTGGCTGAATAATTTAGGTTTGGTTGGTTTAAATAGCGTGTGCTTATCGCTATTGATGCCAGTGTTAGCCATTGAAGCGGCTTATTGGGCGCAGCAAGACTCGATTGGTCTTTTTAATTGGGTGGATTTACCACAAGTGGCTGAAATTGCGCTGTCAGTTATTATTCTTGATGGCGTGATTTACGCCCAGCATGTGCTTTTTCACTTCTCTCCTTGGTTATGGCGTTTACATCGCATGCACCACGCTGACCAAGATATTGATGTGACCACTGGCTCGCGGTTTCACCCATTCGAAATGATTCTCTCTTTGTGGATCAAAATCACTTGCGTGATCATGTTGGGTGTCAGCCCATTCGCGGTATTGATATTTGAGGTTGTGCTCAATGCGAGCGCGATGTTTAACCACAGTAACGCAAAATTACCGTTGAAAATGGACCGTTGGCTTCGCTGGTTGGTGGTGACACCTGACATGCATCGGGTGCATCATTCAGTCATTGTGCGAGAAACTCACTCCAATTTTGGTTTTTTCTTGTCATGTTGGGATCGGCTATTTCGTACTTATCGTGCGCAGCCAGAATTGGGCCATAAGCAGGTCATTATCGGCCTACCACTCTTTCGAGCGAAGCGTGAGCAGTGGTTGGATAAAATGCTTACCCAACCATTTAGAAAAAAGTGACAACGTCATGAAAATACAGAAATTCGCACTGGATAAGCTAGTTGAGCGTATATTTATGCAACATAGCCTGCTGTTCACCCGCAACTTCAGCTACCTGCTCTGAACTTTCGACCATGGCTTCAAGCTGTAATTTGGTTTGCTCGCCTTGCGATGAGACTTGGCTGATAGATTGACTTACATCGGCCGTCGCTCGCTCTTGCTCTTCTGTTGCAACGCTTATCTGCTCAACTCGAGCACGAATCTGTTCCACTGCTTTTTCTATCTGCTCAAATGTTGTTTTGACTTCTTGACTCGATTGCAGCGCATTACTCATCTCTTGGCGCGAATCCGATACCGCTTGACGAGAGCGCTGCGTTGCATTGGTGAGCTCATTCATCATGTCCCGGATATTGGTGGTTTGCTGTGATGTATCGCTGGCTAATTTGCGTACTTCATCGGCTACAACCGCAAAACCACGCCCTTGTTCGCCAGCTCTTGCTGCTTCAATCGCGGCGTTCAACGCCAGTAAGTTGGTACTGTCAGCAATACCGCTGATCATATCCACCATCTCGCGAATTTTCTTCACGCGCTGGTCAAGCTCGTGCATTGCTTCATCGTTTAAATGCAGTGTATTTTCAAGAGATTCCAAGCGAACACGGTTTTGTTCCACTACTTTCACCCCTTGCGTAGAAAACTGGCTGGCAGCCACTGATTCTTCATAAGATTCACTGGTCACAAGCGCGATATTCCGAATCGCCGATTCCAACTCACTCACGGTGGAAACCATGTTAACCAACGAATCATTTTGTGCGGCTAAACTGCGGTTGGATTTATCGGCTGCATCGTGACTGGTTTCGGCATTTTGGTAGAGCATTTCACAATTGCGCGTTACGGTAGAAATTGAATATTTTGTTGATTCAATAACTTGGTTTAGTTGTAGAGCAACTTCTTTAAATTCACTCGGGCCAATCAAGCGAGCGGGTTGAGAAAAATCGTGTTGAGTTAATAATGCAAGCTTGGCCAATAAGTTATTCAGCCCCAGCTTTAGCCAGTGGCGTAACCCTAGCCATGCAAGTAAAACCAAAGCGACCAGAATAATGCCGCCAGTATATTGTACTTGCTTAACCATTAGCATTGCGTCATGAACCACGTTCTCACTGTGTTTGATCAACTCACTTGCGGTGGCAGAAATCGTATTTAGCAGTGCTACCGTGTCTTTGGCTAGCTGCGCAGCTTGTGCCATTTCTTGTCGCTGCTGCTGTGCTTGCTCAATTTTATTTAAGATCAGTGCCAAGATGCCATGCTCAACAAAACCCGCTTTAACCATTTCATAAGGTGCCGTCAGGCTCGCAAACTCTATAACATCAGGATGCCACTCTTTGAAATCATCAAAGGCTAGCTCAATTCCCGCCATGCGATTACGGATTTCCTTAAATTGCACTTTGGCCTGTTCAGGATCGTTTTGCATCATTAACAGTAAGAAGGTACTTTCCATCGAACTTGCACTGGCAATAAAGCGGTTAGCCGCATCCATCGATTCCGGGTTATCTAATGCGAGAAATGAACTGATCCGGTTCATCTCCGGTCCAATGGAGCTTAATCCGTAACGAAACGCGGTGGCGGCGTTATCGATAGCATTCTGCTGTTCAAGCAAAGAGGCCTGCGTTGATAAAATAGAATAGGTGAGCTGCTGAAAAGCCGCACTTTTGCTGCGTAACGACACTTGATGATCTTGAGTAATCGCGTTACCGATACGAGTAGCGATGGAGAAAAGCTGGTCAGTAAGTTGGTCCGTTTGCTGGTTCAAGTGGCTTAATTGCTGGTTTACCGCTTCTAATTCTGCCGATTCCGTTGTGCGAATGCCATCTCCGAGAGATTGTACTTGTTCTAATATATTTTGCGTCAACCTTGCATTATTTAATGCCAAAGGTAGTGTTTGTTCAGACAATCCAGAAAACTGTAGCCCTACCTTATCGATGCTTTTTAAACTGGTGATGGATAAAAGGATCACCAGTAACGTCATCGTGATGAAAATGGCACTGATGGTTTGAATCAACGACAGTGAATGTCGGTTATTTATTGAGGAATTCATGATAAATGCAACTAAGTGATTAGAGAATGTGTTAATGCTCAACCATAGTAGGAATGCAATATTTCAAAAATGTTTCAGTTACATTTCATTGGGATGATAAATGATTAAAAGTCCAATACTCTTCGCATTATCAATAACTAGTGTACTAACGGGTTGCGTAGGATCTCCTATTTCGTCCAATTCTGGCCCTGCTTATGTTACTCAAGAAGAGATTCTGTCAATTGTCCAAGATAAAGACGATGGATTAGGCACGGTTTTTCAGCGCTGGCAAGGAGTGCCGTACCGATTAGGTGGTGAAACATTGAACGGAGTCGACTGCTCAGCATTTGTGCAAATAGCGTTTAAAGATGTATGGCAGATCCCTCTACCACGAACCACACGCTCACAGAGTCAAACGGGTTTTGAGGTAAATTATCAAAATGCGCAGCGCGGGGATTTGGTCTTTTTTAGAACATCAAGGACGAGCAATCATGTTGGAGTCTATCTAGGAGACAAAAAATTTATGCACGCCTCTACGTCTAAAGGTGTGATGATCTCAAGAATCGATAACCCCTATTGGGCTTCTAAATTCTGGCAATTTAGGCGGATTATAAGCCCGCCTAACTCTGATTAGTCATACTTCAATTAGTCGTACTTCGCAACGGCAGTATCGAACAGATTCTTCACTAAGGCGATGTATTCATCAAGAAAAAGGATCTGTTCATTGGTCGCAGGTTTACTCCAAACACCCGCCAATACTTCACCAAGATCTTCCACTACAGAATCGGCTTCTTTGAGCAACTGGAATCGAACACTGGAATGTAGCTCAGGGTTTTGTTCAAAAATAGCCATGATGTTGCTTGAAACCATGTCGGTCACAACATCTTCTACACTTTCAGCGCCAATATCTCCGCCTGATGTGAACACATCCATATTAAAAGAGAGATGCTCTATCAGAGCCAAATAACCATCGGTTTCTACAACCACTTTAATTCTCCGCTTTACCGCTAAATTGCTAGTAATCACTGTACCTTCAATAATACTAAGCCATGTCAGCCCATTTTCACAGATTTGATAGTTTAGACGTTCAAATTTCCCGCGATTTCTTGATAAGCATCTATTTCACGAACATTTATTTTCCCCAAAGTAGGATACGCCATCCTATAAATTGGGTTACTAGCACCTAAGCAAGATCAACTTATGAAAAATATAGCGTTATTTTTAATACTATTTCTGTATTCGCATCTGCAAATTCTTGCACTTAATCACATTTATGAGCATTGGTGCTCCCTCAAAAGGAAAGTGGCTAAATTATGTGTCACGCACTTCTGAAATATTCGTAACCATGACCTAAACTACGAATTATTAAGTAAATCAAGGCAGAGGTCGTTATGTGGCAAACTCTCATTCAGCAGTTATCCGATACGCTCATGTTTGAATTTAACCCTGTTGAAAAAGAAAAAGTCAGCGGTGGTGACATTAGTGATTGCTACATGATCAGCGATGGCGAGCAACGCTATTTTGTTAAAGTGAACACACGAGACTTCTTAGCTAAGTTTGAGATTGAGGGTGAAAACCTACGTTCGCTTCGTGAAACGTCAACAGTACAGGTTCCCGAGCTAGTGATGATTGGAACCAGTAAAAATCATGCTTTCATTGTTCTAAACTATCTACCAACCAAACCCCTAGATAACGCGACGAACAGCTATGAGTTCGGTGTACAACTGGCCAAACTGCATCAATGGGGAGAACAAAAAGAGTATGGGTTTGATGCAGACAATTATATTGGTTCCACTTTGCAGCCAAATCCGTGGGACAAAAAATGGGGTCGTTTTTTTGCGGAACAACGTATCGGCTGGCAATTGCAATTGTTACGTGAAAAAGGGATTGAACTGTTCAATATCGGCGAGTTGGTCGACGTTGTCCAATCTCGCTTAGCTAACCATAGCCCTCGCCCATCTCTGCTGCATGGAGATTTGTGGCATGGGAATGTGGCAAACTCGGTATTTGGTCCAATTTGCTACGATCCTGCTTGTTATTGGGGTGATCGTGAATGCGATATCGCAATGACAGAATTATTTGAAGGTTTTCAACCTGAGTTTTACCAAGGCTATGAGAGCATCTTACCTTTGAGTTTGGACTATGTGGAACGTAAGAATATTTATAACCTCTATCATGTCCTCAATCACTACAATCAATTTGGTGGCCACTATCTGGTCGAAGCGGAAAGTTTGATCAAGAAAATCCTCTCCTTTTAACGGTGTAAACAACCGAGCTGTCGAGCTGTATAGACAACAAATGAGCCTTAATAAATGGCTCTTTTGTTGTTTTATGGGCCAATTCAAAGTTTGAACTTAATTTGCCGCTTAAAGGAACTTAGCGACTTAGTATTAAGGTATCTCCAAGGATGTAAGGAAAGAGATATGAAAAATTATACGGAAAGAATGGTCAACTGCCCTCACTGCGGTCATTCCATTAGGATCACCCTAGATGCATCAAATGGTAGCCAAGAGTTTTATGACGATTGCCCCGCCTGTTGCCATGCGATTCATCTCAATATGATGGTCGATGAACGTTTAGACAAAATAGAGTTGTTTGTTGATGCCGATGATGAACAAATCTTTTAAAAAGTGAGCGCTTGGCAAGCGCTCTTCTTAATGGTTACGTGCAACACGCCAAGCCCTCCTATCTAGCCTAATCAAGCTTTATCTAAAATAGATTTCACGACATACAGCGCGACGAGCAACCTTCCCAATAAACATTAGGTAATTTCATCAGTTTTTCATGGAGCTTAGTGTGACATTTCTTTATCATCCATGCCTACGCGATAAGTTGATTATTGGTCGCGATTTTTGCTTGTCCTTCCTCTGGAGATATTTGTGCATCGTTATAAACAAGAAGCTTCAAATTTAATCAAATTGGCAACACCTGTGTTGATTGCCTCTATTGCTCAAACTGGAATGGGCTTTGTAGATACTGTCATGGCTGGTGGTGTGAGTGCGATTGATATGGCTGCGGTATCGATCGCGGCAAGTATTTGGCTACCTTCGATTCTGTTTGGTGTTGGGTTGTTAATGGCGTTGGTTCCCGTTGTGGCACAACTCAATGGTTCAGGGCGGCAAAAGAAAATTCCTTTTGAAATACAGCAAGGCGCAGCGCTAGCGTTGTTTGTCTCTATTCCCATTATTGGTGTTCTTTTTCAAACTCAATGGATTTTGGGGTGGATGGATATTGAGCCGTTGATGGCTGAAAAAACTAACGGGTACATGTACGCCGTGATGTTTGCCGTACCTTCTTATTTACTATTTCAAGCATTGCGCAGTTTCACGGATGGTATCTCACTGACGAAACCCGCCATGGTGATTGGTTTTGCGGGCTTATTAGTTAACATTCCACTTAACTGGATTTTCGTATACGGAAAATTTGGCGCACCAGAGCTAGGCGGTGTGGGTTGTGGTGTGGCGACGGCAATTGTCTATTGGTTGATGTTTTTTATGCTGCTGTTTTATGTCGTCACTTCTAAACGCATGGCGCACATTAATATCTTTGGTGAATTCCATAAACCACAATTGAAAGCGCAAATTCGCTTATTCAAGCTTGGTTTTCCTGTGGCGGCAGCGATATTTTTTGAAGTTACTCTATTTGCTGTGGTCGCATTGTTGGTCGCTCCACTCGGTTCATTGGTGGTGGCGGCTCACCAAGTCGCTTTGAATTTCTCATCATTAATTTTTATGTTACCGATGAGTATCGGCGCGGCAGTGAGCATCCGTGTTGGCCATAAGCTGGGCGAAAAAAATATTGAAGGGGCAACCATCGCTTCGCAGGTTGGCTTGTTAGTCGGTTTATCCACTGCAATTATCACGGCGACGTTAACGGTTCTATTTCGTGAATATGTGGCTTTGCTTTATACGGAAAACCAAGCCGTTGTAGCCATGGCGATGCAGTTGCTTATTTTTGCGGCTATTTATCAATGTATGGATGCGATTCAAGTCGTTGCAGCAGGAGCGCTACGTGGTTATAAAGACATGACGGCGATTTTTAATCGTACCTTTATCGCTTATTGGATGATTGGCTTGCCAACCGGCTATGTATTAGCAATGACAGATTTCATTGTCGAGCCTATGGGTGCAAGTGGGTTCTGGATAGGATTTATCGTTGGCTTATCTTCTGCTGCTTTGATGCTGGGTATCCGCTTACACTGGATGCATCAACAAGCCGATAGCGTGCAACTCGATTTTGCATCGAAATAACGGCTTGATTCTCTGAATTTCAACGTGGCGAAAAGGCGTTGCGATGAAATAATAAGGTCAGACATTGTCTGGCCTTATTTATATTGCTGGCCTTTCTCTCATAAAACGTGCAAATCTTGGTTTCCCTTCTGCAGTGAGATCATTAAAACGAAAAGTAATAATGGATCCGATCTTTGGCGGATTATTTCTGATCTCATCAGAAAAACCGCTGCCGATATAGAACTCAACACCGTTTTCTAAGCGCACTAGCACTGATCCCATCATACCTTGATACTTGCCAGAACCCAGTTTATAACCAATGACCGTAGCTTCAGCATCTTGGTGTTTTTTAAGCTTAAGTAAATCGTTACTGCGGCCGGCTTGGTAATGGGCATTAATTTTTCGCAGCATCACCCCTTCACCCTGCCCATCAGTTACGTTGTCTAAATACCCAAGCAGCTCTTTTTCTGAGTGAATTGGTGAATGTTCAATATAGGTAATGTGCGGAACATTCATGAGTGAGGATAAGTGGATGAGATTGCGGTATCGCTTTTGGTAGTCACCGATCGCTTCGGGCATATCAAACAGCATAAAGCGGATGCTTTGCCACGCTTCATCGGTTGGTATGGTATCCAATACCGTTTGTTGAACGTGATGAAACTGACCTCGTCCAGCCCAAAGCTCTCCTTCTAATGCTTTATTAGGTAATGGTGCAGTAAACCAAGCAGGCGCATTGATCTTATTACCATTACGCGTATGAAGATATTGTCCATTCCAGACAGCGCGAATTCCATCCAGTTTTTCACTTTTCCAGTACTCAGCAACATCAATGCCATGTTGGTAACTATTGGCTGCTGTGACCGGAATAAACATCTGAAAGTTTTCCGTTGCAGTGACAGGAATTGTGTTCAATAAAGCGATGGAGAGTAGCGATAGTTTCAGTTGCATGCCATCAGGCTCGATCAATCAAAATGTGGTACATACTTAACACGTGCCACTCATATGAAAACCATAAACAAGATAAATTGCGATGAAATTCATACTCAATCATCTCTAAAAAACAGCTTATTACATAGACAGTTACGACATGTAGATAGTGTTTTATCAGCCTTTTAAACCTGAGCGTTTTTAGGCTGCACGTGTGTATTCAAGCCACTCCAAATGATTTTGCCCTGCTTTTAAGCCCATGTCATAGCCTATGTTGAGCAAAGGTAACTTCATCGTCAATCTCTTAACGGGAAACCCTTCAGGTGGCGCGATTACTCGAATGATGGCATCAGAAGGTGGATTGCGAATAAATTCAAGTGATTGGTTGTAATGTTTCGCACGAAATAGCATTGATTTAGCCATATTTGGATGGCGTGAAAAAAGTTTTTTCATCATCCACTTACTTTTAGGGGGCGACATGATATAGCTAAGTGGATGTGATAAAACAACCGTAATATCTCGTGCTCCACGGCGATACGCTTCTTTAACCGGGATCGAGTCAGCAACCCCTCCATCAGTGTAGCAACCACCATGGAAACAAGGCGTGTGCTTATAAACTATCGGTAGAGCGGATGTGGCTTCAATGGCCGTGCTCAAGTTTTCTTGAGTCACTCGATAATAATCGGCTTTACCCGTTTCGATATTGGTTGCAACGGCAAAGAAAGGGACTGAGTTAAACAGTTTGTCTTCATCAATCGGATAACGTCGGTTGGACTCATCGATTAGCCAACGCACATCGACGAGATTTCCCCCCTTAATAAAGCGAATTGGGTTAAAAAAAAGACGGTCGGTGGCAAGCTGAGTTACAACGTGATAACTGCGTCTCGGTTGCTTCGCAAGGTAGCCGATTAAGTTTGAAGCTCCAGCTGAAACACCTAATACAAAATCAAATGGGTTGTGCTGATGTTGTAAAAAACTATCCAAGACTCCACTGGCAAAAATGCCGCGCATCGCACCACCTTCAACCACTAACGCTTTCATCATGATTCTCTCTCTGTACTTCATCGTTAAACGTTATGGTACGGAAAAAATCAGAAAGACAATAATAGGTTCTCTTTATCACTAAGATAGGCAAAACCGAACCAATGTCAGTCTTGATAATGACGATTCAAAAATCGTAAAAGGTCAGACGCCTCATCATCGGGCAGATGAGGCGCTATGATCAGATATTAGCCGTTTGCGCTTGCTGAACTTTTTGTAAACGAGAAAGGAATTTGATCCATCCTTTGGCATGGCTTGATGGGTTTAGGTTTTCAGCTTGCTTGGCTTGGTATAGAGCATTATCGAGTTGATTGAGTTTGTACAGCGCATGAACTCGCGCTAACGCGACATCGGCTTTTTTCTCGCGCGTGGTGACTTTATCCAACGCCTGTAACGCTTCTTTAAATTGCCCTTGCTGGTTGTACAGCAGCGCCACTTGCCAATAATATTGCTCATCCTGTTCAGCTGCTTTTGTCCACGTTCTGATCGCTGATTGCCATTCTTTGGCTTGCTGCCAGTAAGTGGCTTGCTCTTTCAGTAAAGTTAAGTCTTGATCAGCATCAGATAATGTTTGCAGAACTTGCGCCGCACGTTCTGGAATGCCGTTTTGCGCATACAACTGCGCGAGCAAGTGTTTATCCTTATCGGTTAGTTCCACACCTTGTAATTTGGCTAACGCTAAACTGTTTAATGCTTGACGACGCTGATCTAAACGCAGATGTAAACCGACTAACTGTCGCCACCAACTGGCTTGGTCAGGCTCCAGCATGATCAGTTTTTCTAAAGTTGGAATGGCCGCCTTCCATTGTTCTAGCTGAAGCTGCGCACCTAATTTAAGTGACAGTGGGTTTTTAGTATTAAGTGGTGTCACGGTTTGGTATTTATCCAACGCATGTAGCACTTTTTTCCATTGTGCAATTTGGTAGTGGGTTTGTGCGATACGCAACCACAGATCGTCTACTTTCTGTGAAGGAGGAACGGATTTCAATAATTGGTAGTAGTGCGGTAACGCCTTTTCAAATTGTTGTTCATTGACATACAGATCAGCCAACATACGTTCGGTGGTCCATGCCTGCTCATCTTGCAGCTCTCCACTCTCTACAGCGTACTTGATCTGTTTGACTGCCGCTTTGGGCTGACCACTTTGCCAATAAAACACACCAAGCATCCGGGCAACAAATGCTTTATCGTAAAGACGTGACGTTTCAACACTGCTCAGTACCTCAATGGCTTGAGTGAGGTTCTCTTCTAATGCAAATTGCTGTGCTTTTTGCACTTTCAGGACTGTTGTCGCACTTAATTCGCTCGCATTTAAAGAGAGCGAGCCGATAACAAGTGATAAGCCAATCAATATACGTTTCATCATTTGGCAATTTTAAACTCCACAGTCACGGTTTGTCCCGGCTGCTCAATGGCTTTACCGTCGACAATCTGAGGTTGATACTTCCATTTTTTCAGCGCTTGCATCGCTTCACGCTCAAACATACGTTTAGGATTGGCATCGACGACATTGATATCGACGGCTTTTCCTGTTGTATCAATGGTAAAGCTTAATGTAACGAAACCTTCTACGCCTCGCTTTAGAGCTCGGCTTGGATAAACCGGCTCGACACGATATAACGGCATTGCTTGCTGGTTTGAGCCAAAATCACCAAAGGTTGGTGCGCTAATCGCCACCCCATTAAGCGCTGTATCCAAACCCAAAGCTGGTAAACTAGTGAGTGATGTCGCGGCCGTAGCGGTAGTTTGTGACTCTGTCACTTGTGCTTGCGGTGGCGGCTCAGGCAACTTTAAAGGTTCCGGAACGCTACGTTGGCGACGCTGTAAATCGTGTTCTTGTTCCATCATCACCATGTTAAATCGCAGTGCTTGAGTTGGTTTTACAGCGCGTTGGTTACCGTTATCCACCATCCACGCCATAAAACTGAACAACGCCAGCGAAATCGCTCCTGCAATTGGCAAAGCAAGCAGTAAACGTCCCATTAACGTTTCTCCGCCGCCAATGCGATATTTTTCACTCCGGCTCCTTTGGCCGCATCCATCACTTTAACAACCGTACCGTTATAAGCATGTTCATCCGCTTGAATCACTAACGCCGCATCTGGTTGTTCGAGCAACAGATGTTCTAGGGTGGCCTCTACACGTTCAACATCAATCAAGCGTTTGTCGATGTAAATATCATTGGATGCATTGATAGCGACAAAAATACCCGCATCTTTCTGACTCACCGCGTGAGAAGCTTGAGGACGGTTAACCTCAACACCTGATTCACGAACAAATGAGCTGGTGACAATGAAAAAAATCAGCATGATAAAGACGATGTCGAGCATCGATGTTAAGTCTATCTGCGCCTCATCATTTCTTGGCTGGCGTCTGCCTAATCTCATCGCAAACTCCTTAACGATTTTTCTAATTTTAATTCAAGTAGATGACACTTTTTTGCAAGACGAGCATGCACAAACATGCCCGCAAGGGCCGCGACCATTCCGGCCATTGTCGGTAATGTGGCCAATGAAATGCCAGATGCCATCAATTTAGGATCGCTACTGCCTTGATTTGCCATCACATCAAACACAGAGATCATTCCGGTGACTGTGCCGAGCAGCCCTAACATTGGGCAAAGTGTGACGAGCAGTTTGATCATGTTAAGGTTGTGGCGCAGCATCTGCTGTGCTTCACCAAGCCAACCCTCGCGAATGGCATGGGCATACCATGAATGGTGTTCCGCGCGTTGATGCCATTGCTCTAACCACCCTTTTCGATATTTAGGAAAGCTCAACACCACAAACAGTACGCGTTCGATGATCAACAACCAATAAAGCGCCACCACCCCAGCTAGCCACCATAAGACGATACCCCCTTGCTGCATAAACTGCTGTAAGGTTGTTAGCCAGTCATTGCTGAGCAGTGCGCTTGGCAATACGCTGTTCATTACGCCGCATTCCTCATTGAAGCTTGGCATTCTTGTTCTGCTTGCGCAGCAACGAGGCCAATACCCTGTTTTTCTAAAATAGAGCGAATATTTTCGGCTTGAGAGCTTAAGATATTATGAGCTAATAATAGTGGAATCGCAGAGACTAAACCCAGAACGGTAGTCACCAAGGCCATTGAAATACCGCCCGCCATTACTTTTGGATCACCGTTACCAAATTGTGTGATCACTTGGAAGGTTTCAATCATGCCGGTTACCGTACCCAATAGCCCAAGCATCGGCGCAATCGCAGCTAATAACTTCAGCATCGATAAACCTTTTTCCAAATGCGCTTGTTCATCGACCACCGCTTCCAGCAAGCGCAGCTCCAACGCTTCTACGCTGCGATTTTGCTCTTTGTTATAGACGCTGAGTACACGCCCCAATGGGTTATTACCAATTTTCTGTACATCTTTAAGCTGCGCTTTGATCTTGTGGTGAGTCATCACCAATGCGAAGCCGCGATAGAAAGCAATGATTAAACCAATACCAAGCAGTACCAAAATGATGTTACCGACCGCACCACCCATTTGTAGCCGCTCGGCTAACGTTGGCGTAAGGGCTAGCTGTTCAAGCATGATGCCACGCGAAGGATCGACCACTAAGCTTTCGATTTCTCCCGTATTTAGGCCAGAGAAAATAGGCCCATTGTCCGGTTGTTTCAAATAAGCGGTGGCGGCTTGTTTATCCCCGTTCCATTTGACATAACCTTGCTCTGTCACCAAACCAAAGGTTCCAATACGATAGGCGGCCACATTTTGCGTGACACCGTCACCATTGATAAATGCGATCTGAACGCGGCTTAGCTCACCACTGGCGATGATCTGTTCAACATAGCTGTGCCATAACCCCGTCAGCTGCGGCATCGAGGGTAAAGATTTTGCGGCGACAATTTCTTGTACTCGCGATGTATACTGATGGCGATCAACCGCAGTGATGGAAGATTCCAATTCACTGCTTAATGCTTTGGCATTTTGGCGTACCACACCAAACAGCTCTCCAAGGCTTCCTGTTTCTAAGCGAAGCTGCTCTTCTAAACGTGCTAGTCGGTTTTCATTATTACTGAATTGCGTGCTTAGCTTATCCGCTTGCGCTTGTAAATCTTGGCGCTGAGCTTTTAGCTCTGCTTTGGCGCGGCGTAGCTGCTGTTCGGTTTGTTTAAAACCCGCTTCGCGTTCGATATTGTGCTGCTGCTGCTGTTTGTTTTCCACTTTGGCGTTGCTGACTAATTCCGTAGAAGCAAAGCTGTTGAAAGCCAATAGTGTTAAACAGAGTGATGAGAGAGAGAAAACCATCTTCATTTGTTTTGCTCCTCTACTAACTCAAGTGAAACAGGAATCGTCATTAAGTTTGGTGTAATTAAATTGTTGGCCATTTTGAAAGCGGTATCTAAATCGGCATATAGCCCACTATCGACATCGGTCCATTGGTGCGAGTTTTGGCTCCAGCTCCAATACTGTTTGCCATTTAAGCTACGAGCCACCAGCGATAAACGGCCAACGTATAAAATGTCAGCTTCAATGGTTTTGTTTTCATTGAGCACCACTGCGCCTTGATAAACACCCAGTTTAGTCCCGTAATCAATTTCGATTTGGTACGCTTCAAGAATACGGCGGTATTTTTCAGCATCGCTGACATCCGATCGCACCATCATCGATTCCAGCTTTTCTAAACGCTCTAAACGCGTTTCGCGCTTTAATGGTTTGTCGTTTTCGATTAGGGTACGTAGCCCGTCGATCATCTGATACATCAAAGGAACGATGCCTTGGCGAGTCAGTTTTATCTCATCAATTTGTGACGATAGACTTTGCGCTTCCTGATTCTGGTTTTCCACCAGCGATGCCAAGTGATTACGATAAATAGTGAGATTTTTCACTTTTTCTTTTAACTGATCGATGTCAGCTTGCATCAGCAACGCTGATTGAGAACTGTTATTGATGTTCTGTTGGCTGGCGACTGAAGCCGAATTGGTTTTATTTTGGATGGCATTCGCTTCACTGAGTGTAGAAGCATTTACTGCGAACAAACTGGTAGTCGCCACCAAGGACAAGCTGATTTTTAAAAGATTCATAGACGTTATTCATTACCTTCAACGAAGTGTTATCACCTTGTTGATAAAAGCTCTCATTATCATCAAGGATCGCATTCTAACGATTTTTTCCGGTGCAAACAACCACAGTATGCGGCGAACACTCTTTGTTGATGAGTTTTAAAGCCACCTACCCTTTATTTACCTTTACTGACCCCAAATTGCCAAACAGACTTCATTAAACTTTTGACTTTTATTTTGACCACTCGCCAATGTGTGATGGGCCGTATAGGTGCGGTATTTAGCAGGTGTTGGTAGGTTTTTTCGCTCAAACGCCCCTCTTTGCCGTGTGCAAGAAGCAGTGTTTCTGGGTTGAGCTTGAAGATCCGTTCAAGTGACTGGCGATATTGATTGGGATGGAAAATAGGAAAAGGGGCAATCAACTGCTTTTTCACTTCAACCATTAAATCGGCAACATACACAATGCCTTGCTGTGCATGGTAGACAGACAAATCTCGGTCGGTATGCCCTGGAGTTTCTAAGATTTGCCATTCGTTAAAATGAGGAATAGTGTCGCCATCGTTGAGCTTAATGTCAGGCTTTAAGACACGTGGATACCATAAATTCTGCCGCGGGCGGCCTAGGCGATTCGCCATCCAACGCGCAAGCGCAAGATCGGCTAGATGCATACAAAATCCGTCCAAACCACGATACCAATCATGATCTTTATTGGCAGAGACAATTTTACAACCCGTTAATGCACGCAATTGATCAGCTGCCCCAGCGTGATCTGGATGCATGTGAGTTACCACAACGGTATGCAGATGAGAAAAAGGACGGTTCAGTTCATTCTCAATGAAGTGCTGCAACGTAGGAATGTCTGCTCGACTTGCACCGTCTAGCAGTAATAATCGTTCTGGATATTCAGCCAGATACATATTCTGAATATAGCCTTTGATCGTATGTAGCTTCACCGTTATCCCTACTTGACAGATCAGACCTCCTGCCTGATGTTGGATAAGCATAGCATTAGCGAAAGTGATGTCCAAAGCGCGTCGTCTCTCATTTCCATCAATTTGAAGACAAAATAGAAGGCGCGCGCTATGCTGAGCTGGTTTTAATTGTGTAGAGATAACGCTATGAAGCCTATGATTATTGGCCACCGCGGAGTGGCCGGCCATTACCCTGAAAATACGCAAGTGAGTGTGCAAGCCGCTATTGATTTAGGCCTAAAGTGGGTTGAAGTGGATGTGCAACCGACTCAAGATCACATATTGGTTGTTTGCCACGATCACACCATTGATCGTTGCAGTAATGGTAAAGGGCGCATTGATTCTTATACGCTTGAGCAATTACAACAGTTCGATTTTGGCGCTTGGTTTGATCCTCAATTTGCAGGCGAACCCATCATGACATTAGAGACGTTGCTGACACTCGCAAAGCAGCACAGCCTTGGTTTAAACATTGAAGTCAAAGTGGATAAACACGATGTTGCTCAAGTCGCTGCTCAACTTAAAGCGCAACTGGATCAATGTGGATTACCGAATGAACAGATTGTTCTCTCCAGTTTTAGCCACGCTATCATGCGCGAGCTTTATCAGCATTGTCCGGGTTATAAATTGGCGGTGTTGAGCGAGCGATTAACGCGTAAAGATAAGCAAGTGTTAGCCGAAATTGACGCCTTTGGCTGTAACCTTAATTATCAATGGATCAGTGCAAAACACATTGCCGAGTTACATCAAGCGGGTTACCAAATTTGGTGCTACACGGTGAATAATCCAAAAAAGTTCAAACATCTCAACTCGGTTGACGCCATTTTTAGTGACGATCCACAGTGCTTTTTGTAAGCCTGCAAGCGTTTAGCTGACTGGTAGAATCTCTTTATTGAGAATGATTCTTCATAATGCGCCACTCTTCCACTCTGTCATCACTCAATAATATGGATGATTTCCTAAGGTACTCTCTATGATACTTGACTCATCGTTATGGATTTGGATCCCGCTGCTTTTTGCCGTTATCTTCAGTTTTCAAAAGCAGTTACGTCCAGCATTCACCTTGCTAGCACTGTCGTTAGTGGGCGGATGGTTCACAGACCGATTATCGTTAATGGCCCTGCTGTATGTCGCCATTGGATTATGTGGTGCTTATTACATTCCACAACTGAAAGGCCGCTGGAAATGGTTTGCTCATGGTGCGTTGCTATTATGGGCAATTGCACTGCTGCTGCATGCTATTCCAGGTTTTAATAATCCTAAAGTGCTGGATAATGTGCTTGCTGGTGCAAATAGTGCCCCCTTTCGTCTCTACTTGAACCTAGATAAACCTATGGTATTTTTTGCTTTGCTACTCGCTTGGCCGCCACTCCTTGGCAACCATCAAACCATTCGTTGGGCCGCGATCGGTAAAGTGTCGATTCCTCTTTTTGCTTTGCTTTTTGTCGCATGGGCGCTTGGCGCGATTAAGCCCGAGTTATCTTTACCGACTTGGTGGTGGCTCTTTGCTCTCAATAATTTGCTTTTAACCTGTGTGGTGGAAGAAGCATTTTTCCGGGGCTATTTACAAAAAGCCGTTAGTGAAAAATTCGGTCTATGGCTCGGTATTGCGCTCGCTAGTACCCTATTTGGTCTTGCGCATTTTTCTGGCGGCGTGACTTTGGTGCTATTTGCCACATTAGCTGGTATTGGCTACGGCGCGATCTATCATCTAAGCGGGCGTTTATGGACGGCTGTACTCTTCCACTTTCTCTTTAATTTTTCCCACCTTATTTTCTTCACTTATCCAGTATGGGTACAGCGTTAAAACCTCTAAGCCAGCTGAAGTTTTCGCTGGCTTTTTTCTTTTTATCAGTCGATGAAATACCTTATTGATAGTTTAGTGACAACCGTTATGAACAACTGAGTATAAAACGAATTGTTCTCATTATTCCTATTTTTGGCCTAGGGTTTATGGTCAACGTCATGTTGATAATAATACTCCAGGGAGGAGAGAATGAACCAGAAACAAACGTTATTGGCGATTGCGCTAGCAGGCTGTTTCAGTACCGCTTATGCAGAAGAAAAGGTGTGGATTTCCATTGGTGGTGACGCGACGCAAACGGCGCTTCGCTCTGGAGCCCAAAGCCTATTACCTGAAAATCTTATCAATCAAACATCAGTATGGGTTGGGCAAGTACCAGTAAGCGAGTTAGCGACGCTTTCACATGAAATGCACGAAAATCATCAGCGATGTGGTGGTTATATGGTGCACCCTTCTGCACAAAGTGCGATGAGTGTCAGCGCAATGCCGCTGAATCTAAACACTTTCAGTGCACCAGAAATAACTCAGCAAACCACCGTTAATGCTTGGTTGCCATCAGTATCAGCGCAACAAATCACCAGTACCATCACCACCTTAACCCAGTTTAAAAATCGCTTTTATACCACCTCGACTGGTGCTCAAGCATCGAATTGGATTGCTGATCATTGGCGCTCACTCTCTGCGTCACTACCAGCAAGCAAAGTGGAACAAATCACACATTCAGGCTACAACCAGAAATCGGTAATGCTCACAATTACAGGCTCTGAAAAACCTGACGAATGGGTGGTGATTGGCGGGCATTTAGACTCGACACTTGGCTCTCGAACCAACGAAAGCAGCATTGCGCCGGGTGCGGATGACGATGCATCAGGCATCGCGGGCGTGACAGAAATCATCCGCTTGTTGTCTGAGCAAAATTTTCGTCCTAAACGCAGCATCGCTTTCATGGCTTACGCCGCCGAAGAAGTGGGCCTTCGAGGCTCACAAGACTTAGCCAATCGTTTTAAAGCCGAAGGTAAAAAAGTGATGTCTGTGATGCAGTTAGACATGACTAACTACCAAGGTTCACGCGAAGATATTGTCTTCATAACCGATTACACTGACAGTAATTTTACCCAGTATTTGACACAACTATTGGATGAATATTTACCGTCATTAACCTATGGATTTGATACCTGTGGCTATGCCTGCTCTGATCATGCCTCTTGGCATGCGGTTGGTTACCCAGCTGCGATGCCTTTTGAATCCAAATTTAATGATTACAACCCTAATATTCATAGCCCGCAAGACACTCTGCAAAATTCCGACCCAACAGGATTGCATGCGGTGAAATTTACTAAACTTGGATTGGCTTATGTGGTTGAAATGGGTAATGCCTCAACACCGCCTACACCGAGTAATCAACTGAAAAATGGCGTACCTGTGAACGGTTTATCGGCCAGCAGAAATAGCAAAACCTGGTATCAATTTGAACTGCAGGAAGCGAGCAACTTGAGTATTGTATTGTCAGGGGGAAGCGGCGATGCCGATTTATACGTTAAGTATCAAACTGATGCTGATCTACAGCAATACGACTGCCGTCCTTATCGCAGTGGCAATAATGAAACGTGTCAGTTCTCCAATGCTCAACCGGGCCGCTATTCTATTTTGCTGCATGGATACAACAATTACAGCAATGCAAGTTTAGTGGCGAATGCTCAATAAACAGCGCAAAGAAAAGCCAGCCGCAAGGCTGGCTAATCGATTAACTCTCAGCATCGGGCTGGTTTTCTGGTGCGGCGACAATAAACGCAGGATGAGCACGAAGCTCTGCAGTGATTTGTTTGATGATCGGAAACTGCGCCATATCAAGATTAAAGCGCTCTGCGTTATACACTTGTGGTACTAAACAAACATCCACTAAGCTCAGTTGATCACCAACACAGTATTCTCCTGATACTGTGGCCAATTTCTTTTCCAAGGCATGAAACCCCGTGGCTATCCAATGCCGATACCAGTCTCCTTTTTGACTTTCATCCACGGCCAGTTCACGCGTTAAATATTGTAAAACTCGGAGATTGTTCAGTGGATGAATATCAATAGCAATGTCTTGCGCCAGTGCTTTAATCTGATATTTCTCTTTACCTGATAGCGGAACCAAACGTACTTGGGGATACTGGTCATCCAAATATTCGATGATGGTTAACGACTGAGTAATGCAATGCCCGTTATCTTCTAGTACCGGAATTAACTCACTCGGGTTGAGAGCGCTAAACTCGGCTGAATGTTGCACTCCGCCCTCCTTAACTAAATGGATAGCAATCGACTGGTAATCGAGCGCCTTGAGGTGAAGTGCGATGCGTACTCGGTAAGCGGCTGAAGAGCGCCAATACCCATATAACTTGAGGCTACTCATGACCCTTTCACCACGCGTTGATCGATTAAACCAAACAGGCTGTTCCCTTTATCATCACGCATTTCTAACGTTATCCTGTCACCAAATTTCATAAATTCGGTGCTTGGTTTACCGTCCCGAATGGTTTCAATCATTCGCACTTCTGCAATGCATGAATAGCCGACTCCCCCTTCAGCAATCGCACTGCCAAAATCGGTTCCCTGTTTATTAGAAACTGTACCAGAGCCAATAATAGTGCCCGCGCACAATGGGCGCGTTTTTGCTGCGTGAGCAATTAACTGTGGGAATTCAAACGTCATGTCCACGCCAGCATTGGGGCAACCAAATGGTTTATTGTTATAGGTTGATAGCAATGGCAGGTTGAGTTTTCCGCCGTCCCAATGGCAGCCTAGTTCATCGGGTGTCACAGCGACAGGAGAGAATGCTGAAGACGGTTTGGATTGAAAAAACCCAAATCCTTTAGCAAGCTCTTGAGGGATCAAACCACGCAGCGACACATCGTTAACCAACATCACCAATCGAATCGCTTGCGCCGCTTCACTTAGGGTTGCACCCATTCTGACATCATCGGTGATCACGGCCACTTCGGCTTCAAAATCAATTCCCCATGCTTCATCTTGCATTTGAATATCATCACGCGGTCCAAGAAAAGCATCCGAACCACCTTGATACATTAACGGATCACTCCAGAAACTTTCAGGGATCTCCGCTCCTCGTGCTTTTCGTACTAACTCAACATGGTTGACGTAAGCAGAACCGTCGGCCCATTGATACGCTCTAGGCAGCGGCGAATGACACAAGGTTTGATCAAACAGCATCTCTTGCAGCAATTCGCCTTCATTCAGCGCCGTATAAATTTCGCTGAGCATCGGTGCGGTTTCCTGCCAACGGTCTAAGGCTTGCTGTAAATGCTCGGCAATCTCAGGCACAGCAACGCATTTTGATAAGTCATGGCTGACCACAACCAATAACCCATCTCTTGTGCCGTTTTTTAGCGTAGCTAACTTCATGTCACTTCCTTATTCTTATTCGTTTATTCGCTCTTCCAACTGTAGACGTACTGTTGATTTTCAACCTGCTGCGCCGCCTCACTAAAGTGTAATGCATGCCGCGTATCAATCATCACTGCCACTTCATCGGTAAATTTTTTCTTATGCTCTTGCCCAGCTTGGAACGCTTTCGGATGTGGGCCATGGGTAAACCCGGCAGGATGAAAAGTGACCATGCCAGCTTCAATATTATCGCGGCTAAAGAAATCACCCGCATGGTAGAAGAGCACTTCATCGTAATCATCATTGTTATGATAAAACGGAACCTTTAAAGCGCCGGGGTCACTCTCAATCGGCCGAGGCACAAAGGTGCAGACCACAAAACCTTGGCCAACAAAGGTTGTGTGAGCGGAGGGCGGCAAATGATAGCGATGCGACATCAACGGCCGAATGTCTCGCCA
The DNA here is from genome assembly GCF_963874335.1 of Vibrio sp. V10_P2A27P122. Lineage (NCBI taxonomy): Bacteria > Pseudomonadati > Pseudomonadota > Gammaproteobacteria > Vibrionales > Vibrionaceae > Vibrio > Vibrio sp. V10_P2A27P122. The sequence goes on from NZ_CAWNHY010000088.1 coordinate 22,710, forward strand.
GTTGAGTTTCACCACAGAAAGATCACCGTGCCAACCTACTGCATCCAATGGGTTAAATGGATAAGTAATGACGCTGATTTTCTCATGACGTTTTAAATGAACTTGGGTGGTCTTTTCTGAATACTGCGCTTTAAACTCTGGATTAATCGACGGGACTTGCAAAACCGCAGGATCGAATATGGCGTGGTTCCCTACTAGCCCTTTTTCTGGCAAAGCATACGCCGCATCCGTATTCTCTATCATTAGAATGAACATCGGCTCACTTGGCTCCAGCCGCCAATTGGTTGAGCGCGGGATCAACACATAATCCCCTTCTGAAACGCTCAAGTGTCCGTAATCGCAATAAAAATCAGCGCTTCCTTGATGAATAAAAAGTAACTCATCACCATCGGCGTTACGCACTAAATGATCCATCGCTTGAGCCAGCTTCCATACTCGGACTTTACATTGTGCATTATGCAATAGATGCGGCACGCTCCACGGTGAACTTTGTTTGGCTTGCTCGATCAAATTAAAATTAAAGGCTCTCGGCCTTAACTCACCTTGCCATTCACTCCACCCAGTCGGTGCATGTTGGTGATGGAAATGGGCCGCAGGGCCAAAAAAGCCACTGCGTCCTGCTTCTCTTTCATAGATGGCCTCTTGCGGGAAGTCGGCATGAGCTTGGTTTGAACATACCCCTTCTCGATGAGGAAATGTGATCCATTTATGCATCGCTGAGTACTCCTCGCCGAATTTGATCTTCTTCAATCGACTCAAATAACGCTTTGAAATTACCTTCCCCGAACCCTTCATTACCTTTACGTTGAATGATCTCAAAAAAGACTGGGCCAATGACGGTTTGAGTAAATATTTGCAGCAAAATTCCATCTTTCATCGGTGCACCATCAATCAGGATCCGCAGCGCTTTTAACTGATCAACATCTTCTTGATGCCCTTCAACTCGATCACTGACTTTTTCGTAGTAAGTATCCGGTGTTGGCATGAAATCCATCCCTCGTTCGCGCAGAGTACGTACCGTCTGGTAGATATCATCAGTGGATAAAGCGATGTGTTGGATCCCCTCACCATTGTATTCACGAATAAACTCTTCTATTTGTGATTTATCGTCAGACGATTCATTAATTGGGATGCGAATTTTACCGCAAGGCGCTGTCATTGCACGGCTAACTAACCCAGTTAGCTTCCCTTCAATATCAAAATAGCGAATTTCACGGAAGTTACCGATCCGCTCATAAAAGCCAGACCAAACGTCCATGTGGCCTTGTTTGACGTTATGCGTTAAGTGGTCAATTTCGAACAAGCCAACATTGGCGTGAGTCATTCGTTGTTTGGCATCGGCATAGAACTTGAAATCCACATCATAAATGCTCTGGCTACCATAACGATCGACAAAATAAAGCAAGCTATCGCCAATTCCATAAATCGCGGGAATACTCAGTTCCATCGGGCCAATTTGTGTTTTGTATTCTCGCCCGCCATTTGCCTGCACATGCTGCATGGCGACAGATGCATCATGAACGCGAAACGCCATCCCACACACTGAAGGTCCATGCACTTTGGCAAACGCTGCAGCTTGGCTATGGGGTTGAGAGTTAACGATAAAATTGATATCCCCTTGACGATATAACCACGCCTCTTTTGAGCGGTGCTTGGCTATCTCAGCAAAGCCAAGAGAAGTAAACAGCTCTTTTAACTGCGCGATTCCAGCGGGATCAGCCGCGGTGTATTCCACAAATTCAAAACCGTCTGTTCCCAATGGGTTAAATGTTGAGGTCATCTCGCGCTCCTTTTTTGTTAACGCTTGTGTTGAGTATTGCGAACATGGCGTAATTTTCAGCAAAAATGAACCCTATAACGAAAAACGGTTTAGCGGAGAACAAATAGTGTCGATGTAATTAAAATGTTACACAAATCTATTAATGAGCAGTAGGATAGTAAATTAGCGAATTTCACAGAGATGATTTATTTTTATTACACTGAATATTAAGCGCTTTTTCTTAATCGGCCACGTTAATCACAAGTCAATCATAACCAGTTGCTCAGTAAAGCGAATAGCACGGCGTAACATTTTAGCTACATTTATTAAAAGCCGACACTGCCTCCGGCAAAAAACACACAATCGGGCGAGGTGTTAGGCGCACATGATTTTTATATGCCGAGCTACACGAACAAAACATTAGGCCAACACAAGTGAATCATTAAGTTAAAAACAATAGCCATTGGCTATATATAAGCGAAAAATTCGGTTGTTTTGTCGTGCTTCTTTGATTTATCGCAGAACATCGCGTCATCCACACGCGATATGGTATGGCTTCTGTTTCCTACGAGATAACAAAATGACCATGATAAATGAACAGCGCTTGGTTGAGCACTTTCTACAACTAATTCAAATTGACAGCGAATCGGGTAACGAAAAACAGATTGCAGAAACGCTGTCTGAACAATTGGGTGAGCTTGGTTTTTCAGTCCAAAAACTGCCCGTACCTGAACATGTTTCCAATGGCTTTAACCTTTATGCTCGCCTAGCAGGACAACTCGATGACAGTGTCGTACTGAGCTGTCACATGGATACCGTCAAACCGGGGATTGGTATCACACCCGTCATTGAAAATGGCGTCATTCGCTCTAACGGTGAAACCATTTTAGGCGGCGATGACAAATCGGGTATTGCGGCCATTATGGAGGCGATTCGAACGATTAAAGCGCAAAAACAACCTCATAAAACCATTGAAATTGCATTCACCGTCCATGAAGAAGGCGGGCTACAAGGCTCCAAACACTTTGATATGTCTCATATTCAATCGGCTAAGGCGATTGTACTCGACACTGGTGGTCCAATAGGAACCATCGTTAAAGCCGCCCCAGGGCAGCAAAAAATCATCGTTAATATAAAAGGCAAACCCGCACACGCAGGCCTTGCTCCTGAAGAAGGTATTAGCGCTATCGCCGTCGCAGCCGATGCGATTACCCAAATGAAATTGCTGCGTATTGATGAGGAAACCACGGCGAATATCGGCCTTGTTCATGGAGGTGGCGCAACGAATATCGTCATGCCTGATCTTAGAATTGTCGCTGAAGCCCGTTCATTGAATGATGATAAGTTGAGCCTACAAGTTGAACATATGGTGTCAACATTTCAGGCCGCGGCGCACAAGCATGGCGCACAGGTTGAGATTGAATCTACTCGTGCTTACAACGCCTTTGTATTGGATGAAGAGCATCCGCATATCGTTGCGATCAAAAAGAGCTTTGAATCGGTTGGAATTGCACCAAAAACCAAACGTACTGGTGGAGGCAGTGATGCAAACAACTTTAACGAAAAAGGATTAGTGACCGTCAATTTGTCAACGGGCATGGCGAAAGTTCACACCACCGAAGAGTATATTGCGATCAGTGATATGGTGAAGATTGCAGAATTCCTAACAACGTATTTGACCGAATAAGCCTTACGATAAAACAGGCCTCATTTTCGCGAGGCCTGCTAAAGAAACATTGGTGGGATTTGTATAAATTATAAGCCTATATTTTCCGTTAACGCTTTGATTTGTTCTAAATCCATGCGGTGAACTTGGATCATCTGATCGATTTGGCTAATTCTTGAATTCGCTTCATCTTGCTTATCACATGCGTCTGATTTTGCATCCCACGACTTACCTTCTAGGTAGACATCACAATCGGTTTTGAGCGTTTTTAGCTTCGGTACTAAAGTTTCTTTCTCTTTTTGCAGCGCTTCTAACTCTTGCTTAATTTTCAATTCACGTTGGAACAGTTCGCGTGAACGTTCAAAAATCGTTGCCTGCATATCGGCTTGCCGATTTAATTTAGAATTTTTGTTCTCAACTTGCGCTAGTGCATTTTCCTGTGTATTAAGTTTCGCTTGCAGCGCTTTATTTTCTGCCATTAATGCTTGGTATTGGCTTTGCGCTTGATCCAGATCTTGTTGATACTGCTTTTGTTGCTCTTCTAATGCTTGTTGAAGTTTATTTGCTACTTCAGCGTCGACACTGGCGACTTTTAATTGCACTTTTTCAGCTAATTGGCTTTTATCTTGGGTGAGCTGTTCATATTTTTCTTCTAGCTGATGGTATGTTTTTTGCCAGTTATTCGTGGTGATACTTGAACCGATTAAGCCACCTAATGCTAACCCCAACACCCCTGCTAACGCGATGTAGACGTAGGTGCGTTTGTCTCGTTCTTCAATCACTACGACATCGTCTTGTGCATCAATGTCCGTCTGTTTGTTCACTCTTTCGCTCCTATCTATCTCAGCGAGTTAATTCAGTAATCACAATTGAGGCAGCATAAATGACAAAAGCAGTGAGTAAAGAAACCACCACACCTTTTTGCAACTTTTCGTTGGTACGATAACGAATAAAAATAAAAGCAATGGCGATCAATAAAATAATGGTGATGAGTCGTGTCATTAGCCTATCCTCTCACGTAGTGTATATCATTTATAACACGCGATAAGTCAGAAAAAAGTAGAACAATCGACAACAAGCGTAAAGTTTTCACCCCTCATCCTACGTTTACGTCTATAAATGGTTAACAAACCACCAAACGGCAGAAAATTGAGATCAAAAGCACAATTTTTCTTGTCTTGAAAAACGCTTTATGTAACATATCTCGCCTTGATGGTAAGCGCACTTATCATCAGTTCCGATGAAGACTGCAGGAGAGTAGCCTTAGTTTATTCAAAGTATGAGTAAACAGGCTCGCCGAAGAAGTAAATCTTTCAGGTGCTAATGCTCTCTCTTATGAGAGCTGGCGAGGACTGTAGTTGGAGGAACCTCTGGAGAGAACCGTTTAATCGGTCGCCGAAGGAGCAAACCCTATTTGGGGTGAAACTCTCAGGCAAAAGGACAGAGGAGTGGAAAGTTACAATCATAAATAGGTGTGGTTTCTTCACCACTGACCTGCTGTGATCTTTTTGTGGGATCTTTTCAGATTACTGCCCTTTCCCTCTTCTCCTTAACTGTCGTTTTATTAAGGGGAACTAATGAACAACCTGCAATCTATTCTTGAATCTATAGACAACTTTGTCTGGGGACCACCACTTTTAATTTTATTGGTCGGTACAGGCATCTATTTTACGTTTCGTCTCGGTCTTATCCAATTTCGACATTTACCTACCGCACTTAAGATGGTGTTTAGTAAAGACAAAGACGCCGGTAAACAAGGCGATGTATCAAGCTTTGCCGCCTTATGTACCGCACTTTCCGCGACGATTGGAACCGGTAATATCGTTGGCGTAGCGACAGCGATTAAGCTCGGTGGGCCGGGCGCGCTATTTTGGATGTGGTTAGCCGCGCTGTTTGGTATGGCGACCAAATACGCTGAATGTTTACTGGCAGTAAAGTATCGTCAAGTGGATGACAAAGGCCAAATGGTTGGTGGCCCGATGTATTACCTGCAATATGGCGTGGGCTCGCGAACTTTGGCGGTTTTATTCGCCCTATTTGCCATCGGCGTCGCTTGTTTCGGCATTGGTACATTCCCACAAGTCAACGCGATTTTAGATGCTACTGAAATCTCTTTTGGTGTGTCACGCGAAATATCAGCAGTGGTTCTAACGCTGTTAGTCGCATTTGTCACGGTCGGTGGTATTCAATCAATTGCTAAAGTGGCTGGGAAAGTGGTACCTGCCATGGCCCTTTTTTACATCCTTGCGTGTTTGAGTGTGATCATCAGCAACAGCGATCAATTACTCACGGCCATCAGTTTAGTTATCACTTCTGCCTTCACTTCCACAGCCGCTACTGGTGGTTTCTTAGGAGCGAGCATCATGCTAGCGATTCAATCAGGGATTGCGCGCGGTGTATTTTCTAATGAATCTGGTCTTGGCAGCGCGCCAATGGCCGCGGCGGCAGCGAAAACTGACTCTTGCGTAAAACAAGGGTTGATTTCAATGACTGGTACTTTCTTTGACACCATCATTATTTGCACCATGACCGGGCTTGCGCTGATCTTAACTGGCGCATGGCAAAGTGATTTTTCTGGTGCCGCTATGACAACCTATGCATTTGCCGTGGGCTTAAATGCGCAAACCTTGGGCCCGATGATGGTCTCCATTGGTTTGATGTTTTTTGCTTTTACGACGATTTTAGGCTGGAACTATTACGGTGAGCGCTGCGTGGTATTTTTGTTTGGTACCAAAGCAGTAATGCCTTATAAGCTGATTTTTATCGGTTTGGTGGCATCAGGTGCGTTCTTGCACCTTGATATGATTTGGATTATTGCTGATATCGTTAACGGTTTAATGGCTATCCCTAATCTGATCGGATTAATCGCATTACGTCATATTGTGCTTGAAGAGACCAAGCTATTTTTTGAAAAACAGTCAGCGCCTTTGGCGCGTAATCCTCAAACTCAATACTGAGTAACCACATTGCAGGTAGGCATTAAATCGCCTACCTGCGGTTTGAAGCCTGTCTTTTCCGCTTTTTAATCTGTTTATCCAAACAAGAATACGATAAGTTTAAAACAGCTAAAATGATTATCGAGGTAGGAACACCGTATCCCAAGGCTAATCCTTCCAGAAACAACAAAAAACACACTAAGATAACTGCACAAATAACCAATATATTCAAATTACCCTCAACACGTGATGTCTCGTAATCCATGCAAGGTTTTATATCGTAAATTTAAAGCAGTAACTTCAAAAAAATGTCATTCTAGCTTTGTTCAGAAAACTCCTACAACTAATTGATTAAATTATCTTTTCTCAAGCATTAATTTTAGACCCAGAGCAACTAGAACCACGCCTGTTGTCCCTTCCATCCATTTCATAAACGACGCATTTTTGAGTAAGTTTTTTGCAAAGCTCAATGCGCCCGCTAAACCGCACTGCCAACACATAGCGATAACAAAATGAATAGCAGCCATCAAAAGCGATTGCAACAACGGAGAATATTCTGGGTTAATAAATTGCGGCAAAAATGCGAGATAAAATACTGCCGTTTTGGGGTTCAACACATTGGAAAGAAAGCCTTCACGCAATGACCGCTTCAGCGTAAATTCACTGTGTGAAATGGCCGTAACCTGCATACCTTGGCTATTTTTCAGCAACGCTTTTAAGCTAGATAGTCCCAGCCAAATTAAATACGCCGCACCAATCATTTTAACCACATGAAACAGCTCGGCCGATTGTGCCAAAATCGCCGAAATACCGACGGCGGAAAAGGTCGCATGCACAAATAACCCCATGCAAATACCCAAACTTGTTATGCTGCCGTCAGTGAACCCAGCTCGTGATGTGTTACGAATCACCAGTGCCGTATCTAGCCCTGGAGTTAGCGTTAATATAGTAATTGCGATCAGAAAGGCTTCAACGTTTTGGATATACATACCCGTCCTTGTATAAAAGAAATGTCATCGTTTGCCTTTTTATACCTGAGCTCTTTTATAAAGTCTTTAACAGTTTTCACTGGATAAGAAAATAATGAAATACTCACAGCCTTGTCGGTTTGGGTCACGCTCTTTCACCTTGATTGACTTGGATAGCCTTGGTTAGACACTTAATGGTTGCTACACTTACTTCTCTTTTACGTCACGGAAGGCTAATTCCATGGATGCATTCAATCAATTAGTTCAACATTCTAAGAAAATTTCACATTTCAATCATTTAGCGGCTATTTGTGGCTGGGATCAAGCCGCAGTAATGCCTGCTGGCGGCGCTCAAGCTCGCTCGGAAGCGATGGCGCACTTGTCCGTTCATATTCATAGTTTACATACTCAACCTCAATTGGCTGAATGGTTTGATAAAGCACAAAATGAGCCATTGGACGATGAGCAAAAAGCAACTCTGCGTGAACTCAAACGCCACTGGCAGCAGGCAAACGTACTACCTGAAGCTTTGGTGCAAGCGAAATCTCTTGCTGGTTCAAAGTGTGAACATGCTTGGCGTACCCAACGCAAAAACAATGATTGGGTCGGTTTTGAGAAAAACTGGGCTGAGGTGGTCACACTCTCACAGCAAGAAGCGCAGATCCGCGCTGATGCTACAGGTTTAACGCCTTATGATGCGATGCTCGATCTTTACGAACCGGGTACAACAACTCAATCATTGGACGCTGTTTTCAGCGATGTTAAAACTTGGCTGCCAACATTAATCGATCAAGTCATAGAGAAGCAACGCGCCGAAGAGATAATCATACCGACTGGCCATTACCCTGCTGAAAAGCAAAAGGCGCTAGGCTTAGAAGTCATGAAACTGCTTCAGTTTGATTTTGAACACGGTCGCCTTGATGAAAGCGTTCACCCTTTTTGCGGCGGTGTTCCAACCGATGTTCGGATCACCACTCGTTATAATGAGTCGGAGTTTATTCAGTCTCTAATGGGCATTGTCCATGAAACGGGCCACGCACGTTATGAGCAAGGCTTGCCTAAACATCTTGCAGGTACACCAGCAGGAGAAGCGCGTTCGATGGGTATTCATGAATCTCAATCGCTCTTTTTTGAAATGCAGATGGGGCGCAGTGAACCCTTTATTGAGCACTTAGCCACCCTAGCCGCCCGCTATTTTTCAGGTAGTGAAGATAAAGTATTTGCACAAGCGAATTTCCAGAAGATCTACACTCGAGCTGAAAAAGGCTTTATTCGTGTCGATGCCGACGAGCTGACTTATCCAGCTCATGTAATTTTACGTTATGAAATTGAACGTGATTTGATCAATGGTCATATCAAACATACCGATGTGCCTGAGCTATGGGATCAAAAAATGCAGGCTTACCTCGGCCTTTCTACCCAAGGAAATGACCAAAACGGCTGTATGCAAGACATCCACTGGACAGATGGAAGCTTTGGCTACTTCCCTAGTTACACGCTGGGTGCTATGTATGCGGCCCAGTTTATGGCAGCAATGAAGAAAACGGTGGATGTAGACAGTGTCATCAAATCAGGCAATTTAACTCCTATTTTCAATTGGTTATCTGACAATATCTGGAGTAAAGCGAGTCTATTCACTACCGATGAACTGGTTAAGGCGGCCACTGGGGAAACACTGAATCCAGTACATTTTCAGACTCACTTAAAAAATCGTTACCTCTAGTTCGGTTATTTATCTATATACGAGCCGCCCTGAAGTGGCTCGTATATTGTGGTAAACTTAATTGGCAGTCTACTTCCTCCGAACTAAATAAATTAAGAAAAATCGACCCAAATAGACTGGTTATCTGCCGACTCCACACATTTTTCGCAGAGTCGAACACCATTAATTCCAGCGTCAATACCAGGATACCACATCTTCTGAGCCGTTTGCTTATCACCATGATCAATCGCATTCATTACTAAAGCAAAGCGGTGATAAAGATTTGCCCATGATTCAAAATAGCCTTCCGCATGTCCACCCCCAATCCGATTAGAGGCAACACCAGCCACATCTTTGTATAGGTAGCCCATGTCTCGATCTAAAATACGAACAGGTTCACCTTGTATTTCATAACGCAGCTGGTTAGGGTGCTCATCCCACCACTCTATTGACGCCTTTTCTCCTACAATTCGAATTTTTTGTTGATGCATCGAGCCTGCATTGACAGCAGAAGCCCAAAGAGTCCCAACAGCCCCACCCTCAAATTCCATCATCACATGGGCATTGTCTTCTAAAGGAGCCCGTGATGGAATGAAGCTTTGACGCATACAAGAGAGACGGTCTACTTTCAGTCCAGTCATCATTTCACATAAATAAAATGCGTGGGTACCAATATCACCGATCACATAAGTAGGGCCAGACACTTCTGGGCTCACTCGCCATTTCAAACCAGGATTATCTTTTTCATGTTCAATATTATGGAAACCATGAGCAAATTGCATTGTAACCACTCGAATTTCACCAAGATCTCCCCGTTCAACCATTTCTCGTGCCTGATGCACCATTGGAAAACCGGTATAACCATACATCACGCCGAGCATACGATCTTTAGCTTTTGCAATAGACTTCAGTTCTTCTGCCTCTTTACTGGTGAAGGTAATCGGCTTTTCACACACCACATGCAACCCCGCTTGTAGGGCTGCTTTGCAAATTTCGTAATGTGTTGAATTCGGCGTCGCAATCGATACGGCTTGGATACCGTCTTCCCGACTGGCTTCCTGTTCAAATAACGTTTGATAGGAGGAATAACAGCGAGCTGGATCAAGACCAATCTGCTTCCCAAAATCTTGACAACGCTGTGCATCTAAGTCAAAAGCACCGGCAACAAGAGTAAATAGACCATCCCGTACAGCCGCATTTCGATGTGAATATCCAATTTGACTACCACGTCCACCGCCAACCATTCCCCAGCGGATAGGGAGTTCGAATCGCTGCTCTTCATTAAACATGTGTTGTTTCTCCTAGTTATTTTTGGGTATAGCTCAACGGTTACTATACGGCGAAGAATTCATTTAATGAAATATAAAGTTCCAAATGTGTGATCATTTGAAATTTTTATTCGAATTATTTTCCCTATTTGAAACCAACGCTCATTACACCACGCCAAACGTCGCAAATATCAACATCACTCCCGTGGCAACAATGGGGATCGCTAATTTACACACAAAAATATCTTCATAAGAATCTCGATGTGTCATGCCACAAATGCTAAGCAATGTAGTCACTGCATCATTGTGAGATCATGAGTTCAATCCACTACATGCAATCGAAGCAATTCGATGCAACGCTTCTAGACTGCTCCCTAAGTGTTCCGCTTGCTGAATATAAATATTGCCAAGTACACCCAAAGCAATGCGTAGCCCACCAGGAGCAGAACCCGTAATTTCAGCCAGTAAACTGGAAGATACTAATGATGAAAAGATGTTCTGTATGGGGCATGGAATAGCCCATTGATCGGCTATGAATTAACCCAGAGTGACCGCAGATTGCGGATTAGATGCACTAAACCCAAGCTATAAAAGCATACGGCAGATGATCAAAACTCTTCCAGAAATGGAAAAGCTTGACTCCATATTCGTCAAGCTTTTCTAAACCCCCAGCCTAGCTGGGGGTTTAGCTATTAAAAAATCCAATCAATCCATCGTTGGCATCGAGAAAGAGCTGGCATGTTGCTCTAACCGAACGCTTGTAGGCCAACGGCTGGTAACGGTTTTCATGCGGGTATAAAAACGCACTCCATCTTGACCATGGACATTGAGTGGCCCAAATATTGATCGCTTCCAGCCACCAAAACTGTGGAACGCCATAGGAACTGGAATAGGCACATTGATACCAACCATACCTGTATGGACCTCTTCACTAAACTGGCGAGCAGTTTCACCATCGCGGGTAAAAATAGCAGAACCATTGCCGTATTCATGGCGGTTAATCAATTCTAACGCGGTTTGATAATTATCAACCCGTACCACGCACAACACTGGGCCAAAAATTTCTTCTTGGTACACAGTCATTTCGGGTGAAACATAATCAATTAACGTTGGACCAACAAAATAGCCCGCTTTATACCCTTCAACTGAACAATCTCGACCATCGGTAACTAAGGTAGCTCCCTGATCCTGTCCAGATTGAATATAGTCACAAATTTTTTGTTTATGCAGTGCCGAGATCACAGGCCCCATGTCATTTTCTATGCTATCAACCAAACCGGGCCCAACTCGCATGGTGGCGATTTTTTGTTGTAGTCGCTCAATTAATTGATCAGCCGTTTCATCACCGACGACTACGGCGACAGAAAGTGCCATACAACGCTCTCCAGCAGCACCAAAGGCCGCGCCCATAATCGCATTGGTCGCCATATCAATATCGGCATCTGGCATCAAAATGCAGTGGTTTTTAGCACCACCTAATGCTTGGCAACGCTTACCATGAGCAGAGGCAGTGCTATAAATATATTCGGCAATCGGTGTTGAGCCAACAAAGCTGACAGCTTGAATTCTCGGATCGGTGAGTAGTATATCGACCGCTTCTTTGTCTCCATTCACAACATTAAACACCCCATCAGGTAATCCCGCTTCGGTGAGCAGTTCAGCAAGAATTAACGCTGTGCTAGGATCTTTCTCTGACGGTTTTAAAATGAAGGTATTTCCCGTTGCCAAAGCAATGGGGAACATCCACATTGGCACCATCGCCGGAAAGTTAAATGGGGTGATACCAGCACAGACACCGAGTGGCTGCATTAAAGAATGGCTATCAACATGCGTACCCACATTAGCAGAGTGTTCCCCTTTCTGTAGATGAGGAATACCGCAAGCAAACTCAACCACTTCAAGTCCTCGAGTCACTTCACCTACCGCATCTGAATAAATTTTACCATGTTCGTTAGAGATAATCCGAGCCAAGCGAACCATATTCTGTTCCAGTAGCGCTTTAAAGCGAAACATAACCCGCGCACGTTTTAACGGGCTGGTTTTCGCCCATGAGGCAAACGCGGTTTCCGCAGCGTTGATCGCTTCTATAACATCTTCCTTTTGACTTAATTGCACCTGACGGGTTTGCTCACCTGTAGCAGGGTTATAGATTGCAGAAAATCGCTCACTCTGGCTTGTTTTGCGTTGACCATTAATAAAATTCAGCACCGTTTCCATCGTTTTCTCCTTCGGCTGTCTTGACTGGAAGATCATTATTCTTTTGCTGTCACTACGTATTCCGTACTTCTTTGAACTGTCCTAACGACAACCCATCATATAG
>NZ_CAWNHY010000089.1:0-6398 GCF_963874335.1 Vibrio sp. V10_P2A27P122
ATCCATTTTTAAGCGAAAAATTACAAATTTCGCCCGAGAACTAAAAGCGCAAGTTGTTGGCACTCTTGTTCATTTCCTTGGAAAAGCTCATCGACGATTTGGTTCAGCTTGATGCCAGACAGTTTGCGCTTTTGTGCCTCACGAACACGTAGTGCTATTTGACATTCAATTGGTAGCTCACTTACTTGATGTGGTTGCCACGCTGATAGCTTTTCGCTGAAGTTGTTTAACGATAATTTGGGTTTAAAATGCGTGGCTTCACTTTTTAGTACATGAAGAAGGTGCGAATAGATTTCATCGTTAGGTTGACATTGACTCAGGTGATCACAAGCGGCTTGGCTCAGTTCAGATAAGGTGACGTAACCCGCTTGATGGGAAAAATCGGCGGTTAAACGTACTGAAAAATCGACACGCTGCCACTGCGTATTAGGAAAAATAGTCAGCGAGCATAAACAGTCAAAAGGGATCCAAAAACTCTGCTTTGCTTCAACTGAATATTCATGTTTGCCAAGTTTACACAGTACTAATCCGCTCATTACTCGAATCAAACTGTGTTTGATGACTTTCTTGCGAGGGGTGACAACTAAGTTAGCAGACAGTAAGGCTTCAAATTGAATCGCGTAGTTCATGGTACTTCTCACTGATTTTGGGGCGCTAAGAGTACCTTGTCTCACAGAAAATGCCAAATATGCGAACTAAAATCACCTTATTCTGGTCTGACCTTAGTGAATCTGTTACGACTGTAGCTGCGAGCTACGTCAACTATGCGTAGAATGAGCCAGCTTTTTATTTGATGTATGAATATATGACCACCACAACTGATCCTTATGTAGATATCCGTCCTTACAACGACGATGAGATTCCAGCGGCTATTGACCGTTTAATTAATGATGAAGAATTTATCTCAGCTATTTTGCAACATCGTTTTGACAAACGATCTGCTTGGCTAAAATCGATACTGAGCCCTTTTGTAAAAGCATACTTAAAGTTTAAATGGGCCAAACTCACGTCCGTGGAAGCAATCCAACTTGAAGTGAAGAAATACCTCACGAAAACACTAGAATCAACGACACAAGGTGTCACCTTCAGTGGTCTCGATAAATTGGATAAACAGACGGCTTATTTATTTATCTCGAACCACCGTGATATCGCGATGGACCCAGCATTGGTCAACTATGGTCTGTATATGTCTGGGCATAAAACTGTACGTATTGCGATTGGTGATAACTTATTGAAAAAGCCTTGTGCTACAGAGCTGATGCGTCTTAATAAGAGCTTTATTGTGAAACGCTCGGCTAAAGGCCCGCGCGAGATGATGAAAGCGCTCAGTACCTTATCTGCTTACATTAAACACTCACTTGAAACTGGAAATTCTATCTGGATAGCGCAAAAAGAGGGACGAGCAAAAGATGGTAACGATTTTACCGATCCGGCCATTTTGAAAATGTTCCATGTGGAAGGGCGCAAGCAGAAAATAGAGTTTGCTCAGTATATTCAATCGCTCAAAATTGTCCCGGTCGCGATTTCATATGAAAACGATCCCTGCGATATGGCCAAAGCGTGTGAGTTGTATGAAAAAGCGACGCATGGGCGTTATGAAAAAGGGGAATTTGAAGATATTGAAAGCATTGTCCAAGGTATTGTCGGTGAGAAAGGCCGAGTGCATGTTGGCTTTGGTGAAGTGATTACTCAAGCATTTGAAACGCCAGAAGCATTGGCGCAAGAGATCGATCGCCAAATTCACGCAAACTACAAATTATTCCCGATCAATAAGTTAGCGGCTGGGATAGAAAGTAGTGATATCACGCCAGATATCCGCGCTCACTTAGAAAGCAAGCTGACCCAAATCCCTGAAGGGGCACAGCGCTATTTACTCGATAGTTACGCCAACCCAGTAAAGAATCAGCAATAATCATTAAACGATGAAGAGAGGGGCCCACGGCTTCTTCTCTTCTCTTTTTCTAGCCTATCTTGCGACCGCGCCGCCAAGGGTCAGTTTGCTTGGCCATTTACTGATGACATTACCTCCCAAATAAATATTGCCATTGACGGTCATCGTGTCAGGAAATTCGGTGATTTTGGAACCGCCAATAAACAAACTCCCTTCCACAACCAAACCTTCGGGCAATTGGGTTAATGGCGTTCGAATTACGCTCAAATCTCCCTTGACTAAGAGATTCGTAGGCAGCGTTTCAAGCGGTGTATCCGTGAAATTCAGGTAACCACCGACCTTGATTCTCATTGGCCACGATTTGATTTTACTACCCAGTAAGTTCGCATAACCACGAATGGTGGTACCTTTTGGAATATTCTCTAGCAAGCTATTAGATGCTTCTAAACTACCCTGCACATTCAAGCCCTTAGGCAGGGATTTTATCGATGTCTTAGCAATATTTAGGTTGCCTTTGAGCGTGAGATTTTCGGGTAGTGTTGTGTAGGGTTTATTACGCAAATAGAGATTGCCGTAATTATCAAGGTGGTTAAGAATTTGATATTGATCGAGCGGCTGTGACCATGCACAAGAGGCATAGAGAAGGTTGCATAATGTTAGTAAAAGCGAAAACTTATTCATAAAGCCTGCAGATGAAGACACGATACCTAGAGTATCGGCAGATTACGGTTAAGCTTCAATAATGCATTGCCTAGGATGAGAAAGCAAAGTGCTTGGGCGATAAAAAAGCGAGCCATGATTAGGCCCGCTAAGAGCAATTAGATTAACGAGCCAAAGAGCGCGACTTCAGTTCAAAAATAAGTTTTTCGGCACTGACTTCAAATTTGAAACGTGCATGCAATTCAGTAGAGTTATCGTCTAACGGTGAAACTTCAAACTCAACATTATCTGAAACCTGTTTGGCAAGAGCGAGGTACTTCTCAAATTCAGCTTCTAGCTGAGCTTTGTTGGGGGCCATGACCATCACTTCGGCAACTTCATCACCTTCTTTGATAATAAAGCCAATTTCGCCAGCGCAGCCACATGCTTCGCAGACTTGGATATCAACGTCTTTTTCGATACTCATTGTGAATCCTCTTAGTAAATGTATGGACATTCTAACGGGCAAATCGTTTATCAGCCACAAAAAGCCAATCAGGTTTGGGGTAAATCGCGTCTTATTTTGGTTGTTCGAAAGTTTTTAGCCATCGTTATGAATTAATGAGTGTGATACTGCTCAAATAATCACTAGTTTTTGTGTCATAAATTTGTCAGAACAGTGTTCAGTTCGTTGCGAATTGTTGATGATTGTAAGATTATTCGGTTGAAACAATTATTAATATTATAAATTGCGCTTCATCCATTAGTGGTGATGACTAATAAACTGGAAATTTAAGTTTTATTAGTGATAGCTAAAGGAGTGACAGTAACAAGCCAGTAGATAACGCTTTTAACAAGATAATTCTGGTTTGAATTTACTGTTTTAAAGGATGGTTTTTTAGACAGAAAATGCCATACCACGAGGGGTGATTCGCGAAACGGCACTATCATCGCAATTGAGTTAGATGGATTAATAAAAAAGAGAAGAGTCTGGACCATGCCAAAGCGTAGTAAAGAAGATACTGAAATCACCATTCAGAGAATAATGGATGCTGTTGTCGATCAGCTATTGAGACTGGGTTACGACAAAATGTCGTATACCACGTTGAGTCAGCAAACAGGGGTTTCACGAACGGGGATTAGCCACCATTTTCCAAAGAAAACCGATTTTACGGCCGCTTTAGATGGGCGGATTTTTAAGCTGTTTGTTGAGCATTTAGATTTTGAAAATGACCTTTCAAGCTTTTCAAATAGCTGGATAAATGCGCTGGAAAATGCACAATTTTTGGCTATTTTGCGTTTATTATTTCATCATGTTGTGACGACTGAAAATGCGGATGAATTTGCAGCAAACGGTGTCGATCGGTTATACAAAACGGTGGCTGTACAGTTTGGCAAAGAGAGCGCAAGGGAGCTTGAGTGGCTGATTGGTAAATCACTGATTAAAATGAGTCAATAATTTGGCACTTTGTGCAAGCTTGTATTGTCGACTTTAACACTAAAGCCAACGGAGAAGTTGGCTTTAGTGCTTTTTGTAGAGAGTTATAGAGAGATTGTGTCGATCAATCGTACAACGTTGGGATCGGTTGACGTTTATGCTGAGTTGCTGTGTAAATCGCGACAAGACGGTCAATCACGTGCTGTGAAACAGGCTTCCCTTCTAAAAAATCATCGATTTGGTCATAACTTAAGTTTAACGCATCTTCATCTGCTTTTTGTGGTGCGAGCTCTTCTAAATCCGCGGTGGGTGTTTTTTGAACCAATTGCTGTGGTGCGCCTAATTTAGCCGCTACCGCGCGCACTTGACGTTTACTCAAGCCAAAAAGTGGTGCTAAATCACACGCGCCATCACCAAATTTAGTATAAAAACCGGTGATGTTTTCTGCGGAATGATCCGTGCCGAGTACTAACGCACCAACAAAACCTGCAATTTCGTACTGCGCAACCATGCGAGCGCGCGCCTTTACATTTCCTTTCACGAAATCAATTTTGGCACTGTCAGTTGGAGTTAAGCTTGTGCCTTGTAGCGCATCAAGAGAGGCTGAGTGCAGGCCATCTACACCCGCTTTAATATTGACCGAAATTGAGTGTGTAGGTTGAATGAAGGAGAGAGCAAGCTGCGCTTCATCCTCATCTTTTTGTTCGCCATAGGGTAAACGAACGGCGATAAACTGATAGTCGTTAACGGCGTATTCTTGGTTGAGTTGTGTCACGGCGAGCTGGGCTAGACGGCCGCACGTTGTTGAGTCGACGCCACCACTGATGCCAAGCACTAAAGACTTACAACCAGATTCAACCAATTTGCGTTTAATAAACTCAACGCGCCGTTCAATTTCATAAACAGGGTCAATGGATGAGAGAACACGCATCTCATCACGGATCATTTGTTCCATTAGGGTTCCTTTTCCTGCAAGCAATATAAATCTTTGGTGTATCATACCGAAATCATCAGATTAGAAAACCGAGAAAATGGTTTTCAGACTTGAATAGGATTGCTATGACCAAAATTGCCGTCTTTGGGAGTGCTTTTAACCCTCCGAGCTTAGGACATAAAAGTGTGATTGAATCGCTAAGCCATTTCGATTTAATTCTGTTGGTACCGAGCATTTCACACGCTTGGGGTAAGCAGATGCTCAGTTATGAGATCCGTTGTGAACTTATTGATGCTTTTATTCATGATTTGCAGTCAGATAAGATACAACGCTCAATAGTCGAAGAGGAACTGCAACAGCCCGGGCAGAGCGTCACAACTCACGCTGTTTTGTCATTACTGCAAAAACAATCACCTGATGCTGACATTACTTTTGTAATGGGCCCGGATAATCTGTTCAATTTTGCGAAATTCTATAAAGCTCAAGATATCTTGCAACGCTGGTCAGTCATGGCCTGTCCTGAAAAAGTCGCGATTCGTAGTACTGATATTCGTCAGCGGTTAGCTGAAAATTTAGATATTGCCGATTTAACGACTATCTCTGTTAGGAAAATCTTGCAGCAAAGAAAACTTTACTAGACAATCCACGCCCTTTTCGTGGTCGGAGCTGTTTGCATTCATGAAGTTAAATGTGGCTGTTTGTGCGTTAATCATGTTTTCGTCGCTGACGGAAGCTTGCGATCTCTATTCCGGTTCATTATTAACGCCAGAGTTAGAATTAACACTAGGTGCAGATAGTAGCCCAGCAATGTTACCAGCATCGGGCGTCTGCTTTTCTATATTAGATAGTATGGGCTACGCATCGAAACAACTGCTGGCTTTAGGTTTATTTGAAGAATCTCCAGCCGACTCTTCTTACTGGGCCGATTGGTTTTTAAAAGCCGATTCGGATCCCCTGTTTACTCAGAAATTGGCCACAAGCTACATTGGCTTTGGAGTCTGGGTACCCTCTGAATTGCTTGACGAGCAAAGTGATATGTCAACCGAAGAGTGGTTAATGAGTCACGGCTTACAGCTAAGTATCGGTTTTGGCGAGAAAAAAGCGGGTGAGCCGCGCATGCGTTTTGACTATCGTTGGCATGAAGATTTCGACAGCGTTGTCATGATGCAAATTGAAGTTCCCTTCTAACGTTTTCCCTCAGTAAACACACTCCCTCAGAAAACAAAAAAGCCAACCGCAATATTCGCGATTGGCCTATGTAAATTGTGAACAAAGAGTATTCACTAACAACGTCAGTTGGCTAGGTGACCCTCGGCTTAAGAAGGGTCGATATAGTTATTGCAGCATACGTGCCAAGTTTTATAGCGCTTAGTTGCTATTGTTTCCTTGTTTTTTCAAACTTCACCAAGAAGATTTTTGCAGGCTGCAAATGCAAACTGCAAAAACGACTCAGATTGCTAATGCCGCTAGGTTCAATCACATTCGCTCTGCTATCT